>JAPLKC010000025.1 GCA_026388255.1 Pseudomonadota bacterium
TAACCTATATAGCTTGATGCATCCGCCCTTATTATTGCTTTCATTTTGTAAAAATCCCTTTTAGTTCTGGAAAAATGTCAGCGATATACATCACAAATTCCACTGGTTTAACAGGTTTTCTCTGTTCGTTAAGCACAACAAAACCATCACCTGATTTGACAATCGAATATAATGGTTTTTGAACCAAGCTTTCGGCATATAAATTCACATCCTTTATTTTGACATCCGAGTTTATCTTTGCAATCTCCGGATGGTCATCAAGCCACGTGTAAACGTCTTTTAAAGAAATCGGTGAACCTTTATAAAGTCCTTTATAAATATGCCTGATAAGTTCAAGATCAACAGGATAATCTACGGTCATGCGATATTCAGGTCTACAAAGATCATGTTCGATTTCAATTCCGAGGATTTTAAATTTTTCCATATTCTCCCGGATATATATACTCATGGCAGGCCCACGGTAATGCTTATGAACCTCCAGGAGTGCCTTATATGAAATAAGTTCCGATAATGTCCCATACATGGCAATCAGATTGGAAACATATATATAATCGCGGTATTCCTTCTTAAATTCGCTGACAAATCTGCCAGCACTATCAATATCGAATAACGGGGTATCGCAGCTTATTCTGATTATGGCATCAGCCTTTTCTTCTTCACAGAGAGCATTGATCCGGTCAACGATATCCTGTTCCGCACCTGCATACCATTTGCACCCGATGCGTTCGGCTTCTTTAATTAATTTTGAATTTGCCGAGTTTTTCGAAGTCGCAAGGTAGACATCGTCAAGCCCTTCGATATGTCGTGTCCTTTCAACAACATGCTCAAACATTGTTTTTCCTTCAATTTCACGAAGCACTTTTCCAGGAAGTCTCGTAGAGGACATCCGTGCTGTTATTGTTCCAATAACCTTAGCCATATAAATCACTCTCCGGTTTTTTTATCTTTCACACCTTGTTTTTTGTAAAAATTAGTTAAAAAGTTTGCATAAATTTTTTTATCAACTGGAAATTTATAGAACATCAACCTGTTTCGAATTTTTGCAAAGAATATAAAAAAATTGTTCTTCAGCTTATCAATGATGCTCGATATCTGGTGGTTACCCAGCCTTACTGCCGATTCCATATTTATGTAGTATGAAACAGCTTCTGCAAATTTTCCATCAATTTGCCATGGCCTGGCATATTCTGCTGAAGTATATAATTTGATAACATCTTCATTAATCCATGACTCAAGATTCCCCGGCTCATGTAAAAACCCGTCTTTAATCAATCCTTCTGTCAGTTCGCATTTTGGATATGGCCTGAAAGTTCCTATCCCGCATGTGAAAAAAGGGTATTTTCTCAATTTGTTTATAAACATTATTGTTTTTTTGATATCCTCACTTGTTTCGCCCGGTACTTCTATCATGAAGGACGATCTCGCATATATTCCATGCTCATTACATTTCATTACTGCATTTTCAGCCTGATCAGGTGTTATGCCTTTTTTCATGATTTTAAGCGTATGAGAAGAACCAGACTCAATGCCAAGAGCAAGTTGTACAAGACCGGACCGTTTGCAGAGATTCAACGTCTCGTCGTTTAAAATACGGTCATTAAAGTAATCACAGCGACTCTCCCCGTCCCATGTGATTTTAATGCCTTTCCTGATAATGCCCTCACAAATGTCCCGTGCCCTTTTGATATCTACAAAAAAATTGTCCTCAATCATTTTCACATGGGTTATGCCGAATTTTTTCACAATATATTCCAGTTCATCAACAACCTTGGGGGCGCTCTTTTTCCTATACTTCATATTATTGGTCACGACGTTGATGCAAAATGTACATTGAGAAGGACAACCCCGGCTGCTTTCATATGGTAGCCAACGTATAGGTTTTCTTACAGATTCAGGGAATTTGTCAGTCAGAGAACTTGTTATGAAACGCTCTAAATTGGGGTCCATATCATATTCCGGAAGAGGAAGCATATCAAGATCAAGCATTTCTTTCAGGAATATTGCCTTTTCAGGTTTCTCACCACTTTGTAAAACATTTGCTATCTTTAGAAGATGTTCCTCGCCTTCCCCTGCAACTGCATAATCAATATACCTGCTTGAAGCCATCTGTTCAGTAAATAGGGTGCAATGCCAACCCCCTGCAACAACAGGGACGCTTGAGTGTTCCTTTATAAACTTCACAATATTATAGGTATCGGGGACTTCCGAGGTGAGAAGCGTAATTCCGGCTAAAAGAGCATCTTCGAGTTCGTTTCCTATTGCTTTAAGATGATCTTTTTCAAAAGCTGTGTTTATGATCTTGACTTCATATCCTGCCGATTTAAGCATGGAGCCTAAGGAGATTAAACTCAACGGTGGGTAGTTGTTATAGTTATAAATATTATGTGGTCTGATTAAAATTATTTTTTCCAACATATAAACCCCTTTCAATCCTGTATAATGCTTGCCAGCTCCTCAACACTTAACCACCTGTCATTTGTGTTGCTTGCATAAAAAAAGCCTTCCTTTAGCGGTTTGCCTCCATTTGCAGTGTGCACTTCGGATGTCCACCAGTGAAATTCCGGCTGTATAATAAAATAATCATCAAATTCGAGGGAATGCCGGGCGTCGTCTTCTGTGATTAAAACCTCATGGATCTTTTCTCCAGGCCTGATACCTACAATCTCATGCAGGCAATCAGGCGCTATTGCATTGGCTAAATCAACTAATTTCATGCTTGGAATTTTAGGAACAAATATCTCACCCCCCTCTGCAAGATCAAGACATTTCAATACAAACCTTACACCCTGCTCGAGGGTAATCCAAAAACGGGTCATTCTCGGGTCCGTAATGGGAATAACCCCGGTCTCTTTCTTTTTTTTGAAAAATGGTATTACACTTCCCCTGCTTCCTATAACATTGCCATAACGCACAACCGAGAATCTTGTATCTTTCCATCCTGCATAAGAGTTACCTGAAATAAATAATTTGTCCGAGCATAGTTTGGTTGCTCCATAAAGGTTAATCGGATTTGCAGCTTTATCGGTACTGAGAGCAACAACCCTTTTAACACCGCAATCTATAGCTGCATTAATAATATTTTCAGCACCCATGACATTTGTCTGAATTGCTTCAAAAGGATTTCTTTCACAGGCAGGCACCTGTTTCAGCGCAGCAGCATGGATGACATAATCAACACCATAAAAAGCCCTGTATAACCTGTCTTTGTCTCTCACATCCCCGATAAAGTACCTGAGACACTGGTAATCCCTTTCCGGAAAGCGGTAATCCTTTCCAGGAAAGATCTGTGACATTTCAAATTGTTTTAATTCATCCCGGCTGAAAACAATCAATTTTTCCGGTTTATATTCCTTCAGGATAATCTCCACGAACTTTTTCCCAAAAGAGCCTGTTCCGCCGGTTACCAGTATAGTTTTTCCATTAAATATCGACATAAATTCCCCTTTTCCTATAATCCTTTCTTAAGTCTGTTTGCAACAATCTGCCAATATGGCAATTCTTCCGTCCCATCCTTTTTAATATAATAGTTCCTATACCTGCGGTAAATGCCTTCATCGATCAGCATTTCTTCATCAAAATCAATAGAAACCTTTCTGTCCAGATTATGAGCCTTTTTTCCAAAAAAAGAGGCTAACCATTCAATCGTCGGGTCTTCTACTATACTGGCATTAACATTATCGGTTGTAAAAAATATCATTGGTTTTTTAAAGAGGACAACATGGTTAATAGCAGTACTGTTATGAAGGAGAATAAAGCCGGCATTCTGAACCAATTCAGCCGTCTTGCCCCTTACAACTTCTCTTCCTCCAAAATAATCAGTATGTTCTTCGTAATGCGAACGGGGATGGGCAGCTATAACAATCCGCACGTTGAAACTCTCTTCTATATAATCAAAAAATCTTACCAATGCGGGGTAGTATTCGTCTGCCGATATCTTTACAGGGAGATCGAGGTAGAGATAGTCTGTATGAAAGGGAAGGTATTCGTCCAGAAAAATGCCTACAGATGGGTCTTTCGCTTGAGGAAGATCTTTTAATCCAAGGTATGTATCGTAATCATAACTGTGGACCCAGAGAAACTCGCTTTGACTGTTTATCACATAATAATTTGCCAGCATGTATTTTTCCGCCGGAGAAAAAACAATTCTTGCCGGTTTTACCCCACAATAAGTAAAGGGGATCATTCTGAATGTCTTATCAAAAATCCTTTTAAGGGTAATCTTTTTCAATCTTCTCAACCATAGCTCCTTTATACCTGAGCTGACAGGAAGTGCAAAGAGTGATGCTGAAAAAGGTATGCCCTGCTTCGATAACATTCTAAACAGGGGAAGTGAATAAAGTGTATAATGAACCATAGATATAACAAATGTCGAATTATCAATGGTTTTAATAGCTTCTCCGACAGTCTCCAAAGCATCAAAACAACGATGCCTGTCCCATTGGATCGGGTCCGGCGGGTTACTCGATATATATTCTTTTGGCGCAATCAGTCTGGTAAATTCCCATACCTCAACATCAAACCCGTTGCTCATCATAGTGTCTATACCGAATCTATGATAGTCCCTTTGATTGAAGTATTCTTCGAGAAAATAGATAATCTTTTTGATTTGCATTATTTGACCGATTCTGATGCTATTGTGACTGTGGATGTATTTTCAGGAAATTCTTTATGATTTTAAGTCCTACTATACCGCTCTTTTCGGGATGGAACTGACATCCGTAAACATTCCCAGATTGTATGGATGCACAAATGCAAAGTCCGTTATAGTCACAATCGGCAAGATCGTTAATAGGGTTTGTGGGAATGACAGAGAAAGAATGAACAAAATATACCGATTCCCCGATAGATAAGTCTTGAAAAACAGTATTATTCCAATCTTCACGATTCTTCGGAAGCAAAAGACCATTCCAGCCTATATGGGGTATTTTGTGGGGTATGCCATCGGAACCTGCCTTTGGAATCATAATTACTCTGCCCGGAATTAATGCAAGCCCCTCATAAATACCGAATTCCTCGCTTGTTTCCATCATCATTTGCATACCAAGACAAATACCTAAAAAAGGTCTGCCTGTCTTAGTAAACTTCCTGATCGCTTCTACAAGTCCCCTGCTGTGCAACTCACGTATCCCGTCTGCAAAGGCACCTACGCCTGGCAGAACAAGGTATTCGGCCCGCTCCACCTGGTTGGGAGAACTTGTAATTACAACCCGCGCGCCGCAGTATTCAAAAGCCCTGTGTACACTCAAGAGGTTGCCCATCCCGTAATCAACCACTACAACATTCCGCATTTTAGCATATCCTTAACTTAATTTTTCGCTGCAGACACTCATCTCTTATTTCGCCTACAGTATGTATTCCGTAATGGAGGACATGCGCCATGGCAACTGCATCGGCGTGGCCATATTTTATAACCTTCTCAAGGTCATCAATATTCCCCATGCCTCCGCTTGCAATGACCGGTATGGGAAGCATATCAGAGATTGTCCTGACAAGCTCAAGATCAAATCCTTTTGCCCCGCCCTCCATATCAATGGACGTAAGCAGGATTTCCCCAGCGCCGAGGTCATAGCCTTGTTGTGCCCATTCTATCACATCAATGCCTGTCTTTTCCCGGCCATAGTCGTAATAGGCCTCCCACTGTTTATTGCCGTTTTTCTTCGCTTCAATAGAAAGAACCATACACTGAGAGCCAAATCTCTGCGAGACCTCACATATAAGTTGAGGATTTTTGATTGCTGCAGTGTTTATAGCAACCTTATCGGCACCAGCGCGGAGTATCTCCTTGGCATCCTCAACAGAGCGGATCCCTCCACCAACAGTTATGGGGATGAAGACATCCTCAGAGGTTCGTCGCACAATCTCCTTAATATTATTCCGCTCATATAGACTTGCCACAATATCCATATAAATAATCTCATCAATCCCATCGTCATAGTATTTTTTCGCAAATTTGTTGGGATTTCCCATTTTGCGGAGGCCTTCGAGTTGTATTCCTTTGACAAGATTCGGCCCCTTAACATCAAGACGGGCGATGAGTCGCATGTTGTGCATTTTTACGCCTTTCTATTTTCCTTCAATTTCCCATATAGGGTATCTTAACTTCCACTGCCCATTCTCTTTTTTCCAAAGATGCTGGGAGCGGAATTTGTCGCAGAGACTCATGAAATAATCTCTGTCTACAATAGGATTATCAAACATTTTAGAAGCAACGGGAAATTCCTTTTCCGGAATGCTAAGATACCGGAAGATATCCTCTGCAAAGCGTTCTGGAAATTCGCCATCGAACTTTTTTACAAGGGCAACTCCTTCATCGCGTGTGATTTCTTCGTTCCTTATCTCTTGAGCAGCATCGTATGTAGCCCTTCCCATTCCAAACTTTATGTAGTGCGATAAGAAGTGGAAATCATCAATTTTGTCGTCGATACTATTGTACTTGCTGTAGGTACCGGGTGTTCTTTCCGGTGCACAGCGAAAATCACTGTGTTCAACAGCATAATAATAATTACCTTGCGGATGCCACGGTAGATAATAGCCAAGAAATTGAAACTGAATGTTCATTTTTTCCATATCTTCAAGTCTTGAAGGTAGATAAGGCAGAAGGTCGTTTTGAGCCAGTCCATAATCTTTTTTCAATGCATGGACTGCAGCACCTGATATATAGACATTTTCCGGGTCATCAGCGGTCGCATACGACCAGTCCCTATTAGGGTTGAAGTTGTCTTCTACCGGATTACCGTACTCTGCTTCGTTTTCACCGAAGAATATGAGAGAAATTTTGTGCTTTAATGCAAATTTCGGTGCAAAGTTCTTCTGTCCGATAACAAAAGGTTGGAACGGGTAAAATATATTCTCTGTTGCAAGCCTCGTCAATAATCTATGAACCCTTCCGTTCGGAGTGAAAAGATAATTATCAAAACCGGCATGAATCCATGCCTGAAAGTTTTTCCAGCCCCAATCAGTGTACATATGGGGTGCCCAGGTTACCGTAAGAGGATGCATGCCGTATTTGTATTTGAGAACATGTGAAGCATAAAAGCTGTCTTTTCCACCAGAACCAGGGACAAGGCAGTCATAAGAACCATCATCTTTGCGGTGTTTATTGCAGAGATCAATCAATTCCTGTTCTCTTTGCTTCCAGTCAACAGTGCCACCTTTCTTCATATCTGCCCAACTGCATGCATCGCATATGCCGTCGTCATTAAAATTAAGTGTTCTTTTTTTTCTATTGATATCGTGGGCAAATTCGTTGTCAGAGATTGGATTCTGGTTCGAATAAACACACTCTTTACAATACTTCACTTCTCTGGGCAATCCATAATAAGCCTCGAGTTCGCCCTCGTCATTATGGTTATTTGTTTGTTTTGACTTCTCTTCTGCGCTCATGCTTCCTCCTTATTACTACATACTTTCTTAAAGTTTGTTATTTGTAAAAATGGTAATACAATTTTTTTGCAGGCGTTACGCTATATCATTTATTCTTTCCCGCATTATCGTCTCAATTATCATAAAGTCGTAAATATCATCTACCTCATAGCATTGCCATCTTTCTACGAAATAAGGTATTGTCCTGCGCTGATAAAAACTTTTGTATTTGTAGAGGGCTTCGATCTTTGTAATATAGATAACCCCATAGGGAAAATATGCCGGGCTGAATCCCTGTCGCCCGGTTGCTTTTTCAGGTTTTTTAATATAAGGCACCATATAACCCTTATCGTCGACCTTCTTTATAACTGCCGGGTGCTCGAGATTAACCCTTCCCAGACTCACCAGACTATCGGCCTCTTTCTCTTTGTCTATCAATGTGGCAATAGCATTGTCGAGATCTCCTTTTTTCCTCATCGGTGAAGTGGGCTCAAGGAGTGTTACATAATCATATTCATCACCTTTTTCTGCAAGGTATCCAATAGCATGGGCTACTACATCAAAGGAACCTATGTTATCGCCGGAGAGTTCCTCGGGCCTCATAAAAGGTACTTCTGCTCCGTACTGTTCTGCCACAGCAGCAATCTCGTTACTGTCTGTAGAAACAATCACCCTGTCAATATATTTGCTCTCCAGGGCCTTCTCAATTGTCCATGCTATGAGGGGCTTTCCAAGGAGAATTTTAATATTTTTTCCAGGAAGACCTTTACTTCCCCCTCTTGCAGTGATTACGGCAAGACACTTTCTCTCTTTATACATATAACCTCAAAATGGTTCGCTGTTCACTGTTGATTTTCACGGCTTCCTGTTACCAACAATAAGTTAAACTATTTAAGTTGCTTGAACCGTTTAAACCGGTCAAAACGTTTTAAATCCAAAATTCGCAATCCAAAATCAAAAATTGTTTTAATATATTGTCCAACCACCATCAACAAGCAGATTCTGGCCGGTTATATATCCGGAACGGCCGCTGATCAGGAAGCGTACCGCTTCAGCTGCATCAGTAGATGTCGCCATTCTTCCAAGGGGCACCCTCGAAGCGTAAGTTTTTGCAAAATCGCTCCCGCCCCTCTGTGAATCCCCTACCCCGCCGGGAGAAACAGCGTTGCACCTGATGCCATAGCGTCCGTATTTTGCCGCTACCCATTTACAGAAATGAATGATCCCGGCCTTTGAGACTGCATATACCAATGGAGATGTAATATTCATCCCTTCATATATGGCAAAAGTGGGGGCTACTACTCCCTGAATGGAGCCAATATTCACAATACTCCCGAACCCCTGTCTTTTCATAAAAGGGACTACAAGCCTTACAAGCAGAAAACTGCCTACAAGATTTACTTCAAGAACCCTCCTGAATGTTTCGGGTAAATAGTCTTCAAGCTCGTTAGTAAACCCTTCAGGTTGACAGGATGCGTTGTTAACAAGACCGTGTATCTCGCACCCTTCCGAAGAGAGATATTTTTCAAGCCTTGCTATGTCTTTTTCATCGGTTATATCACATTGAAAATATTCTCCATAGATCGTTCTGTCTTCAGGATATTCCTTTGTATCAAGCAACAGAATATCGTAGCCATCATCAATTAATATTTTTGCATAACTCTGACCCAATACCCCTAATCCACCAGATATAATTACATATTTTTTCATTGGCCTTCCTTTTGTTTAATAATGTACATCATCAGGAGAAATCCATTTTTTCTCATCGGCAGACCTTTCAATAGCTCCTATAACTTTCATGGTATTCAAGGCAGTCTCAATATCAACCATGCTCTCCCTCTCACCCTCTATGATTCCGATAAAATTATCCAGTTCTTCCAAATAAGTATTATTAAAATCATAACCCGGTTCCAGGACAAAAACATCTTCCGATATTCTTTTGTCTTTGCTGAAATAATTAACTTTACCGCTTTTGCCGTCCCATTCCCATTCAAGAGTACCCTTCTCTGCTATAATCCTCCCACCCCTTAAGTACTTATGTGAAAGATAATCAAGGTGAATTTCAGCAATAGCACCGTTTCTATACTTTAAAATAGCCGAACATATGTCGTCTGTTGATATTTCAAGAGAGCTGACTTTGCCTGCATATCCTGTCAGCAATTCCGGAAAACCAAGAAACCATAGAGCATATTCAATATCATGGGCAAGTTCAATATGGACGCCACCACCAAGCTCTTTTTTTGCGCTCGACGTTTCACGGTAATCAATATCAGGCCTCCAATAGGGCAGATAATAACCCACATAAATATTTGCAGCATAAATACTTCCCACAGTCGTGATAAAGTCTTTAAGAAACCTGATTACTGGATGATAACGGAGGTTAAAGGCAATATCATACTTCTTAAAACCCTTAACTCTTATTATATCAGCCATTTCAACTGTTGAGCGTAAATCTGAGGCAGGCGGCTTCTCAAGAAGAAAGGGAATACCCCTTTCCAATAGCGATTTCACATCATTAAGATGCATGGAAGTAGGAGAACATACAACAGCTCCGTCAATATGCCCTTCATGCGCCAGTAGATTATCGAAGGAGTAATATTCCTTAATACCTTCTTTATTCGACTCTGTTCTTGAATGTCTTAGCAGAACAGTCTCGTGCCCTGAAGAAAGAATGTTCCTTGCATGTCTCTTTCCAATTGAGCCATATCCGATTATAAGAAATTTCATATCAATCCCGACATCTTTATTGCTATATTTTCCTTATATTAAAAGCACTTATTGGTTTACCATTAATCTTATTTCTCAGTGATTTATCCTGAATAGATATTTTAATTAATGAAAATACTTCATCATAGGTCTTTAAGGTATACTCTATGTCTTTCTCTTTATGGGCAAAACAAGTATGGTGGTATCCTACAAAAAGCACTCCTCTTTGAGCACATTCTCCCTGAATAAAGGACCTTATCTCGTTTACAGTAAAACCATCATAATCCGTTATGACAAAATGGTTCATAGGCGCAAATCCGATGATTTTAACAAAATCACCGATGTCGTGCTTATTGATAATATCTGTTATGCCATCTTTCAATAAGCTGCCCATTTTCCAATTATGTTCAATTACTTTATCCCTATCAAGTATCTCAATGGTCTTTAATGCGGCGTTAAGTGATGCCTTCTCTGTTGCATAGGAACCGGAAAAGAAACAGTTTTCGTCTTCAAACTGCTCCATGAGGTATTTTCTTCCGGTAAGTACACTCAAAGGGAAGCCGTTGGAGAGACCTTTAGCAAACACAGCAAGATCGGGTATTACGTTAAAATATTTCTGGGCGCCTCCGATATCAAGACGGAAACCTGTTTTCATCTCATCATATATCAGGATAATATTATTTTCTTTTGTAAGCTCCCGTATCCTCTCAAGGAAACCTTCCTCCGGTTCATAATTTATAACAGGTTCCATAATGAGGGCTGCAATCTCATCCTTTCTCTCTTTTATGGTCTTTTCAATGGCATCAATATCATTGTAATTGTGGGGCAGGATCCATTCGGCCATCACATCAGGTATACCTTTTTTGCGAGGCGTAGAAACAATAAACCAGTCATGGAATCCGTGATATCCGCCGACTGTCATTACCTTCAATTTCTTCGTGTAATTTCGTGCAAGTCTGATAGCCCCTTCACAAACATCAGAGCCATTCTTACAGAATCTCACCATCTCGGCGCAAGGGATGATTTCGGTCAACCTCTTTGCCAAGGTAGCCTCTTCCGGGCAAGAAAGAGTAAAAATCAATCCGTCATCAATGCCGGCTTTAGCCGCATTATCCACCTCTTCGTTAGCATAGCCGAGAATAATGGGACCAAGCGCCATGGAAAAATCAATGAATTCATTGTCGTCTACATCATAAATTTTGCAACCCTTTGCTGATTTTATAAACAAGGGTGCGCCACCGATTACAAAAAGATTTGGATTCTTACTAAAGGTTGATGTGCCCATGGGGATAACATCAAGGGCATATTTATACGTTTTAAGGGATTTGTCAAATTTCATAAGCACCTCTTTATCTTAAAGAATAGATAAGTTTTTCAATTTCATCCTTGCCGAATGGCACAGGATTTTGATCAAAGGCAGCTTTAAGTTGCATGGAATTGTCAATAATCAGTTTAGCGTTATCTTCGCTCTTCACCCCAAAACCTTTCAGGTCTGTGGGAATACCCAATGCCGCACTGAGTTTGCGTATCTCTTCAGCAAAACGGATTGATTTTTTTTTTTTTTTTAGTGATGGCTCACTGAAAATAAGATCATAAAGCATTGCATAGTCCGTATAACCATTTTCCACGTTGTACTTTACAACGCCCGGCAGAAAAACAGATCCTGCAAGACCATGAGGAACATCAAAATAAACACCGAGGGGATAGCTCAAAGCGCCAGCAGGTCCTGCACCTGCGTTCATAAGAGCAGCCCCTGCAAGCCCGCTTCCCACGAGGAGATTGAGTTTTGTGTTGATAGATCTATCATTTTGGGCAATCTTTTTAAGGTTTGCAAATAAGAGTTTAAAAGCTTCTATTGAAAATATCCTGGAGTAAGCGCTCGCTCCGTTAGCAACAAAGCTTTCCAGCGTATGTGTCATGGCATCCATACCTGCTGAGGCATATACCATATCAGGGCAACTGTCCAGAAACCCCGGGTCATAAAGAGAAAGCCTGGGGTAGTTGTATTCGGTATTGATCCCAAATTTCCAGCGTTCTTTTGTGTCTATAAATACTGCGTATGGCGTGACTTCGCTTCCTGTCCCTGCTGTTGTGGGAAGGGCCACAACAGGAAGCGGGACCTCTTTTACTTTACCGAACCCCCTGTATTCTATGGCCGGTCCTTTATTTGTCTTCAACGTTGCAAGGCCCTTTGTGAGGTCAAGAGCACTGCCACCGCCGATGCCAACAAAACAGTTTAGATCTGATGACTCAAAATCTGTCTTCGCTTTATCCAGGTAATCGTATGTGGGCTCTGGCATCTCACTGACCAGCAGAACAACTTTTTCCATGCTTTTTTCCAGAAGATCGATAATTTCATTAGCATATCCATTGCCCCGATAGACGCCTTTGTCAACAACAAGACCTATCCTGTTCCAGCCAAGGCCTTTCAGCTTTTCCGGTAACTCCTTGGCGATCCCGTTGCCTGCAAAAAGCTCAGTCCTCATGATAAAACGCACATTCTCTTTAAGAAAATCTTTCATTTAGCCCCCTTCATAGTTTGTTCTTTACTTCTTCAATATCATAATACAAATCGGTTATACGCATGTGTTCGGTCATCTTTCTCATCGTCACGTTTCTGTTTGTATGCCTGTACTGATTGATAAGCAAATTGAGAGCATCCTTTTTCTCATCGGTGAAATAAAAGAGGTAAGACACGTCTCTTCTCCTGATAGGAGATTTAAACTTACCCTTTTGCCACTCAAATATATCATAATGAAAATTCACTAACTTTCTCCTCCCGAAATCAATCTCTCCGCTGAAATCGGGCAATGTATTGGCCGAGAAATTGATAAGATCGTCAAGTATATTCTCATGGCGGGGAAGCATTCTCTTTGCTACCTCACCAATATAGGCATCAAAATCTCTTTTACATTCAAGAATCACCTTCCAGGTATATTTACCATTCATTTTTCCAACACCGCCCGCGCGGATAAACTCAAAATTCTCCGGCCTTCCATAGTATTCTCTGAGCGCCTCAGCAGTGGGGAACCACTCGTTAATCGATTCTTCTCTAAAATCCTGGAATATGGATCGTACAGGTCCGGTGGCATCTTTTGCCGACTCAATAACAGATACAGTAAAATCCACAGGGTTCACATCATGCAGGTGAAGATACTTTAGAAGCGGGAAATATGCCCGATAGTTCCAAAAAAATTGGATAAGCCAATGAACAGGGCGAAAAAAAAGAATATCCTCCTCTGACATCGTGGAAGTAAAACGTATCCCTTCCTCGGATTCAAAAGAAAGCATGTCATCGTACTGGCTGAAAGAGCTGTCGATAAGACGAAACTTCGTTTTAATCCTATATTTTTCACGTTCTTCCGGCAGAGTAAGTTCACTTCCGTTTATGAGGAGACAGTTATAACAGATAATATAGCTTACGTTCCAGCCAAAGATCATCCGTAGACTGTTCAGATGGCTCTCTTTTGTTTCTCCGGGTAGCGCAAGGATAATCTCAGTACCTGAAATGCCACCTGCTTCATTAACATGATCTATTATCTCCCGGAAATGATCATTTTCTATGTTATTCCGCTTGATATTCTTAAGTACAACAGGGTCAACAGATTGTAATGACGATACAAGATATGCCGATTCACCCATAATTTCGGCAAGAGCTATGCTCTGTCTCGTTTTTACCCAGTTTATTACGCAACGTCGAGGATAATCCTTCTCTGTTTGAAGCGCATGTATCTTTTCTCCGATCCTTATATCCCTCGGCACTATCCCAAAGTTTGCATCGGCAAAACAAAGGAGATTCGTCTTCTTCACATGACCTGCTATATAGTCAAGCTCTTCCAATACCCGGTCAATATCAAAAAGCTTTACCCTGTGCTGCGATACAAGACCCTGAGCACAGTAAGTGCAGGAAAAGGGACATCCTCTGTTTGTTTCCACAATAGGAATAAGGTCATATTCAAAAAACTCATTCAACATGCCTGTGAGGTATGGCGAAGGAATACTATTGAGGTCGTCGATCCTATCAGGTCTTTCCCCTATAACGATATCCTTATTGCGAAGGAAGATACACCCATCTATAGCTGTATCCTTAGTCCTTGATAAATCACAATCAACATTGAGATATTGCCTGATGAGGTTTATAAAACTAGTCTCCCCCTCGTTGATAGCATAGAAATCTACTGCCTTGTTTTCTGCAAAGAAGTCTCTATAGCCGCCTTCGGTCTGGTTGATGTTGGGGCCTCCACACACAATAAGTGTTCCAGAAGAAAGGGATTTTGCAAGACCGGAGACCCTGTTATTCAAGTGAGCGTTCCAGCTATAGTGCCCTAAACCCAGAATATCGGGTAGGTCTTCCTTCAGCCTTTTTATCAGATGGTCAGGATATTTGAAGATTTCAATATCAATATAGTCACCGAAGATCTTCCTTGCATAGGATGCAACGAAACCGACGTTCAGAGGGAACATATACGATCCGCCGCCAAGGTAATTGTGGACAAGGTCAGCTAAGTAAACTTTTATTTTTCCCATAATTCTGCCTTTATGTTTCAATTGTACAGGGGTTGCTACCAAGTCTGTCTATTAATGAAGACTTCCTACCCTTTTTCGGCATAGCCGAGCAATTGGACTTCCTTTGAAAATCTGATCAGTTTTTTAAACTCCGTTAGCTCTGACGTCTGCGTATATTTTAAAGGAATAAGTGCAAAAAGTTTTGTCAGGCTCTTATATAAGGCATTTTTCCATGTGAAAGGAAGGTGGTAGAAGTGCTCTACAAAACAATTCTTAAATTCAAACATCTTGAACATATCCTCCATTGACGCCTTGGTGAATGGCGTCTTATGGGTGTAGTCATCGTAAAAAACCTTATAGTTTTTCTTCCAGTCACAGGTAGTGGCAAGAAAGCATCCGCCAGGTTTCAGAACACGGTATACTTCACTTATCAGATTGTCAATATTCCGTATATGTTCAATGGCAGACTTCATCATAATTACATCAAAAAAATCATCTTCATAAGGAAAGGGCTCTTCCTCAATATTAACAATGGCTACGCTAAGCCCTTTGTCCCTGGCAACCGTATCCATATCGATTCCGTATACACTAAAACCTATCTTCTGAAAGATTTCCAAGTGTTCTCCCCTGCCGCAGCAAAGATCCAGTAGTTTCCCCGATCTTCTTTTAAAATAATGGTCTGCAAGATGGTTGCAGAGCTTCTCAGGATATTTCGTGTAGGGTCTGAGATTTTCGTTATAATGAACATTAGTATAACGGTTTTTCATGAGATGTTAAATCCTCCAAATTTTTCTACACTCTTTTTATACTCTTCCCACTGACCGATATCAACCCAGCCTCCGTATATGGGATATACAACAACTTTTTTATCCTTCGACACAATTTCAATCAGCTCGTTCATATTCATATGCTCGTTGTGACTCAGGTATGATAATACAACGGGTTCCATTACATACACACCTGTATTGATAATCATATCATGGACAGGTTTTTCTATAATACCTTCCAGAATCCCGTTGTCCAACTGAAGTACACCGAAGGGTATTTTCACCTCATTATGGCATCCGATAATCGTCATGGCTGCCCCTTTTGACTCATGCCATCTCAATACATCTGCATAGTCCACATCCAAAAGAGAATCGCAGTTGGTAACAAAAAAGGTATCGTTAACTTTGTCTTTTAATAGCGCCAGACTACCTGCCGTTCCATAATAATCATTTTCCTCAACCCAGTCAATCTCATAGTTCGACTTGTTCTCTCTGAGAAAAAGTTTTATGTATTCTTTTTTATAGTTGAGTGAATAAATAAAACGATAAAAGCCGCATTTATAAAAACTCTCCATAATATATTCAATAACCGGCTTATTTCCGATGGGAATAAGAGGCTTCGGCAGTATTCTCGTGAAAGGCTCAAGTCTCGTTCCCTTTCCGCCTGCCATCACAATCACTGATTTTTCAAAGATTTTTTCAGGCTTTGCGCTTTCTCCCTTTCCAAGGAGGTCAGTCCAGAGGAAAACATCAACAATAACATCCTCATCATCAAGCACAGGTATCTGCTCGATCTTGTTCTGCACCATAAGGGTTTTTATATGCTGCTCCATGTTTAGCATGCCTTCTTTCACAGCTACAAACCGCTTGTACATTACAATTTCTATTAAATCGGTAAATTTTAAGCCGTTTATAAGTGCTGTCCTTATATCACCGTCAGTCACTGTCCCCAGAAGCATTTCTTTTTCATCGACAACAAAGAGTATCCTTTCAGACGTCTCACTAAGCCTCTGCATTGCCTGTTTAATAGTAGTATCAGGCGGAACAAGAAGGGATTTAAGTTTTGCTTTATCCATTTGCTTCTTCCTTATCAATGATTTTGAAATCTATATCGTAAAACTCTTTTTTTAGTTCTAAATTATTCATTTTGGATTTGAGAATATATACGATCTTCCTGGCGGTATTCTGGCCGTCATATGGATTGGATACCGATTTAATTTTTGTTTGAAAATTTTCTGAATACAGTTTTTTAAAGGCTTTTATGATATCATTTTTTGCGGGCGTACAATCAATAACGCTTTCCGCCTTCATTCTCCCTTTCTGCCTGTCACCTATATTGATTGTTCCAATCTTAAAACTCGGTGCTTCGATAATTCCACTGGAAGAGTTACCGACAACCGCATCTACATATTGCATGGCTGAAAAGTATCTGAGATGTCCCATAGAGGAAAAAACAACTGATTTTATTAGATTTTCAGAGACATATTCCTCAATTATTTTATTTATAGCGCTACCACCTGGATCTGCGTTTGCCTTCGTAAAGATAATATGGGTTTCTTCCAGTTTATCCAGTACAGAAAGCAAATTTTGCAACTGTATTGCCGAATCATTCTCCAGAGTGACAGGGTGAAATGTAACCAGCACATTATGCTTATTGAATGTAAACTTTAACTTCTTTTCCAGTTCTTTCTTGGACAGAATCTTCAACGTCTTTATTGTGTCCAATGCAAGTGCGCCCGTATTAAAAACCCTGTCAGGCGATTCCCCCAACTGGACAACCCTTTTTCGATACTCTTCTGTAGCAGTAAAATGAAAATGGCTCATTTTTGTTATAGCGTGACGGAAAGCATCATCAAAGGCCCCTTCAGTAATCTCACCCCCGTGTATGTGTGCTACAGGGATTCTGCAAACATGTGCCGATGCAGCAAGTGCAAGTATTTCATATCTATCGCCAAGCACAACAACCACATCCGGATTCAGCCTTTCCCAGACTCCAGGGGCATTGATCATTGCATTCCCCATTGCAACAGAAACATCACTATTTGTAATCCCGCCATCAGTAACAGAAGATGTCAGTATATCAATTCTTTCATTAATATCAAATCCGTCTTTTTCTATATCGGTTACGGTATTGCCGAATTCCCTGACAAGATGTGCCCCGGTAACAATCAATTGCAACTTCAGATCTGGATCATTCTTGATCTCATTAATAAGCGGTTTTAATATCCAATACTCAGCCCTCGTACCTGTAATAACTGCAATTTTATGCTTTTTATTCGCCTTTTTCATGCCCATATCTATTACAACGTTATCATTTCGTCCGGTTGAAAATATCTTTTTGCCTTTCGACCAATCACATCATCCCATTTCATCGGGCTAATCCCTGTGCCGGGTCTCTTAACAGCAATATTCTTTTCCGTAAAAATATCGCCTTTTTTAATCTCCCCGAAAGCAACGATGCTCTTTCGAGCAATAACCATATTTTTTGTTTCCGAAGGTGACGGGTTTTTTACCCCATTACCAAGGGCTTCCTCTATGTTTCTTATGGCCGTCACCATTGCCTCAAGTTCTTTCGGTTCAAGAGATGCCCTATGGTCAGGGCCTTCGGCATTCCTGTCGAGTGTAAAGTGTTTTTCAATGACCTCGGCACCCAGAGCCACAGCAGCTACAGGAACTTCTATTCCCAATGTATGGTCGGAATAGCCTACCCTTACACCAAAACTGCTTCTCATTGAAACCATGGCGAGAAGATTCACGTCCTTTACAGGTGTCGGGTATTCCGTGTTGCAGTGAAGAAGCGTGATACTCTCTTTCGATGTACCGGCTTCAATGAGGATTTTCATTGCCTTTCCGATTTCCTTCATATCGGCCATTCCAGTAGACATGATGACTTTCTTATTCAAACCCCCGATTTTTCTTAAGTAAGGCAGATTTGTAATCTCGCCTGAAGGGACCTTGAGTGTCTCAAGGCCAAGATTGTTGAGGAGGTCTATACTATCCATATCAAAAGGTGTTGACAAAAATTGTATGCCCTTTTTTTTACAGTAATCAATAAGCTCTTTATGCGCATCGGCGTCAAGAGTCAGTTTTTTCAGCATTTCAAGTTGTGATTCTCTCTTATCCGTTGTGTTTTTCTGATATTCTGCCTTCGGCGCTTCTCTGCTCACTATATTTTCCGGTATAAAGGTCTGAAATTTAACGGCGTCAGCACCTGCTTTAACTGCCGCATCGATCATTTTTTTCGCAGTTTTAATATCTCCGTTGTGATTCACACCCGCTTCGGCAATAATAAAGGTCTTTTGTTTTAACGGCTTTTTTTTCATGCCTTTTTGGGACCTTTTCTGTTTGCCGGGAATCTCTCACAAGGCCCAACATCGGCAGAGACAGTGACCCCGCTTTTAACGAAAGCACCTTCACCGATTTCTATATACTGTTTTGTAGCACTATTACTCCCTAAAAAAGTCTTTGCTCCGATTTTTGTCCCCCCGTTCACCACTGCTGCAGTTGAGATATGGCAATGATCCCCGATAACAACATCATGCTCGATAATAGCACCTGTATTGATGATGCAGTTTCTGCCTACCTGAGCGTCTGTATTGACTATAGCATTATGCATTATAATAGTACCTTCATTGATAACAGAATGCTTCGACACATGCGCTTTAGGCGAAATGATTACAGGAAATAATGCGCCAAGTTGTTTTAAGTTATTAAATTTTTCTATTCTTACCTCAGCACTTTCTATCTGGCCTATTGTGATAAAAAAATACCTGAATTTTTTGACAAGGCCGGGCAAATCATCTTCTGTGGTAAAAATCTCATACCCCAGAACCTTCTGGTGCAACTTTTCCTCTACGTCAACAATCCCTGCAATACGGAAAAGGTTTTCAGCTTCGATAACATCTATACAGGATCTGCAATGTCCACCGCCTCCAAAAAGTATCAAGTCTTCCATGGTTATGAAATAATCTCCTTTATTGCCTTGCAGGCAAAATAAATATCATCGGCAGAATTCAGCGTAGAACCTGGCAGGCAAAGGCCCTTTTCGTATATTTCATGGGAGTTTTTCAAAGAGAATTTGTCCGTCATCATGTATGGCGGAAAATCGGTGATAGGCATAAACACTCTCCGAACAGGCACGCCCTTATTTTTCAGTGAATCCATGACAGCGGCAAGATCAACCTCTTTGTGTATGGTTATACAAGTAAACCAGAAAGAGCTCTCGGAGTCGTCATATGATTCTTGAAACCGGATAGTATCTATCTTGCTCAATTCTTCGCGATATATGTCATTATACATCTTCTTCTTTGTAAGAAATTCATCAAGTCTCTCCATCTGGGCCAGCCCCATGGCTGCTTCAAGATTCGTCATTCTATAGTTGAACCCTATCTCCGGGTGGTAGTAACCCCTCGACTCATCCCTTGCCTGATTTACAAGAAATTTGACGTGCTCCATGCGCTTTTCATCATTTCCTACAACCATGCCGCCGCCGCCTGTGGTGATAGTTTTATTGCCATTGAAGCTCAAGCAACCTAAATCCCCTGCATTTCCCATATATTGGCCTTTGTATTTTGCGCCAAGACTCTCTGTTGCATCCTCTATGACAAAAAGCCCGTATTTTCCTGCTATCTCCATTATTTCATTCATTTTGCAAGGGTTTCCGTAAAGATGAACAGGAATAATTGCCTTCGTCCTCGGTGATATACAGCGTTCTATTTCCTCAGGGCTGATATTCCAGGTCGTTATATCAACATCGGCAAATACAGGTTTTGCATTTACATATGCAATAGGATTCACCGTAGCAACAAAGGTAAGAGCAGGGACAATAACCTCATCCCCTTCTCTGATTCCCAACTCATACAAGGCTACGTGGAGGGCAGCGGTTCCGCTCTGGGTGGATACCGCCCTTTTTGCGCCAAGGTAACATGCGATTTTCTCTTCAAACTGTGGTACAAAAGGACCGAAGGTTGAGACGAAGTTCGAGTCAATTACCCTTTCTATATAGGCCTTTTCAATTGCACCCAGATTGGGCGCATCAAGCTCTATCTTCACCGGAATTCCTCAGCCTCGGTTGAGTGTTGTAATATATATTTTCATACGGGTTTTCTATAATCCCCAAAGACAGCATATTCACAACCTCCCTAACCCCGTCTTCCACAGTAAAAACATTTGTCAAGTCAAGATAGTGCTTGAGTTTTGTAAAATCCACCTGATAATCCCTTAAATCAGCGCCCTTATCTACCACATCTATTTTCAGATCGGGAATGAACTTCTTCACAATCTCAGCAATCCTTATCTTCTGGTAATTTTCACTATTGAATCCAACGTTGAAAACATTTTTACAAACCTTATCGAATTGCCCGATCATTGAGATAATTACCCTTGCTGCATCGTAAACATGGATATATGGTCTGTATGTATAAGGCAAAAAGACATCGAGATATTTCTTCATAAAGGCATTTAGTGCAAAATCGTTGACTGTAAGGTCAAAACGCATTCTCGGTGATGCTCCGTAGATAGTAGACATTCTGCATATAACCCAATCGATATTGTTTGAGCCATCCATCAATAAACGCTCCACTCTTACCTTGGTATCGGCATAGAGCGAAAGAGGCTTCAAACTTGTATTCTCGTTTGCAAGTCCGTCAACAACACCGTAGTTAGAACAGGTAGAAAGGAAGACAAAACCCTTTACCCCCTCTTCTGCCGCAAGCCTGATAAGTTCCTTTGTAGCTCCGAAATTTGTTTTTTCTGTCAAATCAGGAAATTTATTGCTTGCAGGCTCTCCTACTATTGCAGCAGTGTGTATCACAAAATCAATATCTTTCAGGTATGGTTTAAGATTGTCGGTATCCATAATATCGAGACGGATAAATTCATAATGAGGATTGCCCAGATGTATCAAAGGCACTTTACTGTCAAAATACAGGGAATCTACAACCCTTACCTTATAACCGTTATTGAGCGCTGTGTTTGTAAGGACTGACCCGACGTATCCGGCGCCACCTGTAATAAGCAGCTTCATGTGCTTAAACCCCCTTCCCTTGTTTTTGACCTGCTTTCCCCTGCCGTACCTCGTCCGTATCTCTCTTCAATTCATCAATCTCCATCTTTAACTTTTCGTATTCTTCCATCTTTTTTTGAAGGAAATACTGTGTTTGCTTGACACGAGCGTTTATTCCCTGAGGCGTCAGAACATAAATATAGGCTGCTTTTTTACTCGAGTTTTTAAAGCGCTGGGTCTTTACATACCCTTTTTGAATGAGTTCTTTCACTATATAGTTGATGCTCCCAAGGCTCAAACCTACTTTCTTGGAAAGGTCACGTTGAGAAACAGTTCCTTCAACTGATAATTCTTTAAGAGTCTTAAATTGAGCTTCGTTCATCGGGTGTTTTTAGGTAGGCTACCGCCATTAATGAATGTAACCGGTGAAGATAAATAAATTTTGGATATGTTCAACCACTGAACAAACTAATAATGACAGTAAACTATTTACATGTCAAGAAATTTTAATCTCTCGATATTTTTTTGTATATATTATGCTTTATTTATTTAACAAATCTAACTTCATTGGAACAGCCGGCAGCATCAACTTTCTATTTTATTTATTCTTATTTAATATGTTTTCTTAAAATCGTTTCCAGCATCTTTCCTACACTCTCTATGGCATATTTGCCCGATACCTCAAATCCACGTTTGATGATAGTAAGACGCATTTCTTCATTTTCTGTTATATCAATAACGGCCTTCGCAATCTCTTCAGGTTTGTGGACATTTACAAAATATGCATAGTCATGTGCATCATCAAATGCAAGAAAGGGGGAAACCTTTGTCAGGATTACAGGTGTTCCTGTGCTCATAGCCTCGACGGGCGGCAAACCGAAACCTTCTATCTCGGTTGACGCAGAAACAAGTATATGCGTTTCCCGATACAGGTTTGCCATCTCCTGCTCGGATATCCTTACGAAAAACCTGTCCACCACCCCATAATTCTTTTCTTCATCCGGAATATCTGCCGGGGATACCCTTGTCAGGAAAACGCTTTTCCCGTTTTCTTTCAAAATCTTCACTGCCTTTAATATATCCGGTATAGCCTTGTATTCTATGGTAGAATTTCCAACAGAAAGTATTCTGATCGTACCTGAATAATCAAGTTCTGCCACCTTCGGATAAAATACCTGCTGATCAATTCCATTTGGCAAGAGGTAACAGGGCATATCGAATCTCTTTTCAACACCTGCAACAAGATGAGGGGAAATGGCCATCTTCACAGTAGGGAGCTTGTACAACTCATCAAATCTTTTAAGTTTTTGCTTCCAACCATGCTTTTTCCGTAAATAGTTCAGCCTTGTCAGAAATCCCTTCGAGCGGAAACGCTCCGGCACAACATCTCCCCTGATCCTCTCAAGCACATAGTCAGGCTCAAATCCTTGCATGAAATGAAAGAGCGGGATATTCCTTTTTTTGGCAATTTTCCATAGGTCCTCCACGTCTTTCGGGGTTGTGATTACAATTGCATCCGCCTCCGGCACATGCATCTCATCAAATGAAGGAACTATTTCCGGTGTTACCCTGAACCCCCACTTTTCATCAATAAAACGCGTGATAAGATAGACCGTATGTCCCATGTTTCGCAAAAGCTCTACATGTTGAAAGAATACCTTAACTCCGCCGGTTAAGCCTACATGTCGTATTGCATAAACTATTTTCATTAGCAAAATACCGTTATCACAACACTATCGAACTATTCAATAAATATTATCCCCTGATACGGCAGCGTGTGATCCCTACCGCTGTCCTGGTCATCACTACCTCGCGATTCTGATTCAACACCTCCACCATTGACCGTACAACACCTCGGTCAGGCTTTGATTTCGAGCGTCTTGCTTCCAGAACCTTTACCCGTATAGAAAGCTCATCGCCTGGTCGTACCGGTTTGAGCCAGCGCAATTCATCGGCGCCGGGTGAACCCAGACTTGCAACACGGGAAATGTAGTGATCGACAAGCAGTCTCATTGTCAGCGCTGCTGTATGCCATCCACTTGCGATAAGTCCGCCGAATCCGGTCTTTCGGGCAGCAATCGGATCAACATGGAATATCTGCGGGTCATATCGCTTCGCAAATTCAATGATTTCCTCTTCCGTCACCACTATAGATCCGAATTCATATATCGAACCGGGCACGTAATCTTCGAAGTACCGCTCATCAATCGGCACGTTAAAAACAGCATTCATAATAATGGCCCCTCTAAGGTGTTACTTTAAATTCAACTTTTTAGTCCAGTTAATCAGACTTTCAAGCAATTCTTTTATTTTTTCTCTTGTTTTTTCGTCTTTCAATTTTCCGTTATTATCAATTTTTTCTGCAACAAAGGGGATTATAATTTCCGGTTGGTTCAGCGCATAAACGTTAAGGAAAACAAGGGTCTGCCGGAGGTGATACTGTGCCCTTGCAGTTCCGAGCATGCCTATGGACGCGCCCATCAACGCAAGAGGCTTACCGGAAAATACATTATCTCCGTAAGGGCGCGAAGCCCAGTCAATGGCATTTTTAAGCACACCGGGTACGGAATAGTTATATTCCGGTGTGGCGATCAAAATTGCATCAGCCGCCCTGATCTTTTCCTTGAATTCCTTTACCCGTTTTGGTAGCTGTTTCTCAAGGTCCTGATTGAATGGAGGTATACCTTTGAGATCAAAAATCTCAAGCTTTGCACCTTCAGGGAGAAGTTCAACTGCTGCCCTTAAGATTGCCTTGTTGAAAGAACCTTTTCTTAAACTTCCCGCAAAACCGAGAATAGAAATAAGTTTAAACGCTTTTCCCTCAATTTTTTTCATAACATCCTCCTTTGTTTAAGAGCGTTTTTTCCTGAAGCTGTCTCGTGCTGTAAAATTTATTAATCCTGTAAAGCAATTATAATCACGTCCTTGAATAAGTCAAACACATATTTTCCATTAGTATAAGTATCGGTGTCGGGCTGTCCCCGGCAAACACGCTCATTACGCTCCGGCGGCGGCGTGAACCTCTGTATGAGAATTCATTTAGCTCACACGGTGAGCCTGGTACCCGCTTGCGGGTGCTGGAGGCTCCACGAACTTTGTTCGTGGAAGGGGCGACCCCCTTACGGGGACAGGCTAAGCCCCAGTAAATATAAACAGCCTTACATATCAACAATCAGTGAGTTCATCGTCTTGAAACCCCTGATTACAGCTTTGTCAGCCTTCATGAAGAATGCGCTGATGAGTTCTTTGTCCTGCGGCTCATCGGCAAACCACCTTTTCCTTATGTCATAATGGATTAATCTTTTTTCGAGTAAGAGCGTATTGAAGATATGTCTGTCAGTATATTCTTTATCATTGCTGAGTAATGCAGGAAGATCGCTCAGTTTTTTCAGGGAAGGTTCTTTATCAAGGCAGTGCTTTACAAAATTTATAAATCTTGTGAGTTGCATAAAGGTAAAAATAGTATCTCTTGAAAATAAAGGATTTACTTCAGTCATACAACTTGATCTCATAGACTTCAGGTGTTTTTGCCAATCTTTGATGAGATACTTATCGAATAGCGGACTGCCCGGCGCAAGGTAAAATATGCTCGGTCCCGGCAGCAGCCTTTTACCCATAAGGAAGATAAGCGTTTCAATCACATCTTCCGGCTTTTGCTCCGGCAGCCCTATTATAAAGTGGATTTCAACGAGAAATGGAGAATATTCAAGGTACGGTAAAAGCTTCAGGAAGTTTGCCGGCAGATGTCTTTTTTGCCTCCTGATAACTGATGAGCTTATGTCTACTAAGGAGAAGTTGAGCCTCCTGAATCCTGCATCATACATTCTGTTAAGCGTATCTTTATCCAACGTTTCGGCATAGATTCCATTCATAGCAGAAAGGGTCACGCCCTTCCCTATCAAAGTGTCTAAGACATGATTGAAGAATTTTGTATCATATGTGAGCATGTCATCTTCAAAATCAATAGCTTGAATATTCAGATTTATGCATTCTTCAACCTCTTTTTCAATGCTCGCAATGTTCCTTCTTCTGTATGGAACAGGCGGTTTGCCGCAGAATGAACAATGAAGAGGACAACCTCTTGAAGTCAGGAAAAAGGTATAGTTTTTTCTGCCTATCCGGTAGTTTTCCGCTTTAAAAAACCGCCTGTCAGGGATCAGGTCAATGTTATCTTCAACGTTTATGCTCGAAATACACATACTGTCATTACTTTTTTTAAAACAGACCCCCGGGATTTCATCTATTCTGTCTTCCCTGTCTTTTTGCAGAAAATTAATCAAACGGAAAAGGGGCGTTTCCCCTTCTCCCCTGATAATATAGTCAATATCGGGGCTGTTCAATACAAGCTCCGGGAAAACCGTGGGGTGCGTCCCGCCTATTACGGTAATAATCTCCCTGCTTACTTCTTTGGCAATCCCCGCAATCTCTTGCGCCTCTTCAGCATAGGTTGTAAACAGAGACGATACGGCAACGACATCAGGCTTACTGTTAGAAATTGTCTCCCTTATCTCATCACTACCGGCGCCGAAACGGTAGTATTTATTAAACATGGAAAAAGGCGTATGGATGCCATCCATATAATAGTTATCTAATTCATAGAAAGGATGTTCCGACATTACCTTCGATTTCACATTTGTCCTGAAATCAACGACAGATACGTCACAGATATCTTTAATCCTTGTCGCAAGGTACACAAGCTGCAGGGGGTATGTCCTTATCTTTGTGTGGTAAAAATCTTCAATGGGCGGTTGTATAAGCAAAACCTTCATGCTAGAGAGTATAATTGAAAGAATGGGAAAATGATAGCCGGTTTTTTGAAATAAATATCTTGATAATATGTAAACATTGGTATAAATTTTTACACAATCAGTATGAATAAACATGCACTGTTAGAGTTGGCAAAAAACACGCCCTTTTATCAGCATATCGGCATCGAGGTTGTTGAGACCGGAGATGGATTTGTAAAGCTTGCGCTAAAATATAAGGATTGCCTTGCCCACCCCTTCGGGTATTTCCACGGAGGGGTTATCGCAAGCCTTGCAGATTCGGCAGGCATAAATGCAGTGTTGACTACGTTGCAAAAAGATGAAAAGGCCCTTACCCTTGAGATGAAGATAAATTTCCTCTTGCCGTCAAAAGACCAGGAAATATATGCTGAAGGCAAGGTAATTCATAGAGGAAGGAAAATTGCAGTATCTGATATTGATGTAAAAAACATTAAAGGGCGACTGATTGCAAAGGCTATCGTGACATGCTCAATCTCTTAAAATAATCCGGCAAACAGTTGCTGATCATCAGCAAAACTTCCCTAAAATATGCATGGCATTTAAAATTTATTTTAAGTAAGCTTAACGCTAAGTATTTATAGCCGGTTGAGATGAGCTTGTTAAATGATATTTTCATGATCAAAAGGTGCTTGACGATATGAATGAATTAATCCGTGTCGCAAAGGGCGGGCAGCCGCCAAAGTAAGAAACCCGAGGGGAAATAATATTTTGAAAAAACGATTACACTTTTACCTTATTTCGCTTGTAGTTTTATCTGTATGTTTCATAGTTGTAGGCTATGCCATCTATATAATAAAAGATATACCATCCGTAAACGTCCTGAAGGACCTGCGCAACAAGCCCGCAAGCAGTATCTATGGCTCAAATGATCAGCTTGTATATCTTGTTGTCCCTGACAACAGAATTTTCGTTTCATACAATAAGATTCCGAAACATGTAAAGGATGCCTTTCTGGCTGCTGAAGATGCTGAGTTTTTCAAGCATGGAGCTGTTGAGTTTCAAGGCATTGCAAGGGCATTCTGGAAAAACATTATACACGGGAGGTTTGTCCAGGGGGGCAGCACAATTACTCAGCAGGTAATTAAGACGCTTATTCTTGGTCCTGAGAAAAGCGCATTGAGGAAGTTGAGGGAGGCTGTACTTGCATATAAACTGGAAAGGTACCTGACAAAAGGAGAGATCCTCAACCTCTACCTGAACAATGTGTATATGGGGCATGGCGTTTATGGGGTTGAAGCTGCATCGCAGGTATATTTCGGAAAGCACATCTGGGAAACTACGCGTGCAGAAGCAGCCCTTCTGGCCGGGATAGTACAAGCGCCTTCAAGGTATACACCTAAGAAGCATCCCGGAAATGCGCGTGTCAGGCAGGAATATGTAATTGATCAGATGTTCGAAAAAAACATGATTGACAGTAAGAGAAAGAAGGAACTGTTAGACGAGAAGATTCATATCAGAGAAGACGACGGTGTGTTTGCAGATACTTATTTTAAGGACTTTATCTTTCAATATGTTGAAGGAAAATTCGGAAAAGGCATTCTATCAAGAAAAAAACTCCAGATATATGCAACAGTGGATGGCCAGTCCCAGAAACTTGCAGAAGAAGCAGTAAAGAGAGGCTTATATCTCTATGAGCAGCGCAAAGGCAATTATGTTGTACTCTATCGCCTGGAAAGAAGAAAATGGGACGACTTTATGCGGGCAAGCGACAGGGACTTAAAGTTTGCCGGGGTTTTACCTGGAAAGACTTATTCGGTTTTGATTTCGGAAAGGCTAAAAAATGGTTATCAGGTATTTGTGGGCCATGAAAAAGGCGCTATCACGATGGATACCTTTCCATATAAACCGGGAGATATTGTAAAAGCAGTTTATAGCAGCACAGATAAAAAGAAAATCCACATTTTCCAGCCTGTCAGGAGCCTGAAGGTTGAAGGAGCATTGTTGTGTATGAATGTAAATACAGGGTATGTGCTCGCAATGGTCGGAGGACGGGATTTTGAAAAAAGCCCTTATAACAGGGCTGTTTCCGCGAAAGTACAGTCCGGAAGCGCCTTCAAACCCTTTATCTATCTGGCAGCTTTAAAAAAGGGATATGAACCTGATTCGGTAATCATAGATGAACCGAAGACTTATTCTTCGGGACTGGGGGGAGTATGGACACCCAGAAATTATGACGGAAAATATGAAGGTCAGATTACTATAAAGGACGCCGTTGCATATTCAAAAAATGCTGCTACAGTCAGGCTTCTTGAGGATGTCGGCATAAGGACTGTTAAAGAAACTATAGCTGAGCTTGGCATTGATGCTGAAATCCCCGATAACCTCTCTATTGCACTGGGCACATCAAATATGACGCTCCTTGACCTTGTGAAGGGTTTTTCCGTATTTGCAAACGGAGGATACAGGATAAAACCTATTTTTATCAGGAAGATAATTGATGAAGATGGAAACGTACTCGAAGAGAACGGGATTGAAAAACAGAGGGTTATCCCTGAAGAGATAGCCCAGAAAATGAATATGCTTTTGAAAGGGCCGGTTGAATACGGAACGGCAAAGGGGGCAACAAGAATAGGCTATCCGATTGCAGGAAAGACCGGCACTACGAGTAATTATTATGATGCACTTTTTATGGGTTATTCACCACACATAGCCGCAGGCGTATGGGTAGGATTCGATGCAAGAACTTCCCTCGGTAAGGGAGAAAGCGGCGCCAAGGTCTGCCTACCCATCTGGATGAGCTTTATGGGGTCTGCATTGAGAAACTATCCACCGGACGACTTTGGGCAATCCGTAGAGCCTGAGCATGAGGATACAAAAGCTCCTGAAAAGTAGGTTCCGCTGGTTTGTTATTGCGATCAATGCAACAAAGGTCGCAAGCCTGCTTTGCTTGCCGTTGAAGACCTTTGCAAAACTCTAAAAATGCCTCTATACCGGTGAAAACCGGTATCCAGAAGTAATTGAATTCACTTGATTTCGGCTTCCGCCGGAATGACAGGAAACGGCGGCAGGGTACTTTTGCAAATGTATCTGCTGGAATTATACGTATTTTCCCGCGATATAATCGCTTAACTGTTCTATGAGCTTCTCCTGTTCGGCTACCTTACCCTTAACAACATCGCCTATTGATATGAGACCTAAAAATTTATCACCATCAAAAACCGGGAGGTGCCTTATACGCTTGCCGGTTATAATTACCATACAATCATCAATGGTATTATCAAGTTTTACAGTGTACATACTTGACATTGGGGTCATAATCTCTTCCACGGGGGTTTCCCTTGAAGTCTTACCTTTCAGGATGATCTTCCTGGCATAGTCCCTCTCTGAGATAATGCCGGCCACTTTCCCGTTATCATCCATTACCATCACTGCGCCGATTTCTTTTTCTCCCATAAGCTTCAATGCCTCAAAAACAGTCGCTTTTGAAGAAACAGACCATACATCTTTGGATTTAATTTTCAGAATTTCTTTTACTGTTCTCATCTTTTGCCTCCACTTAATAAATTATTGTAAAATTGTTGATTGTCATATAATTATATTGAACAATATATAGCGGAAAAGGCTGCCACGCAAGTAATATTTTAAAAAACGTAAGGCGTCTGATATTTATGGTAGCCAATCATCAGGTTATGTTTTCATAATAACTTAAAATATATAAGTTTAAACCTGCGGCTGCCAATTTTCCCCAATAACCTGCAATTTACCTCCAATAAATGATAACCTTTGCAATACCTCATAATAAGTGGTATAATACTCAGTGTTGTGTTTTCAATTTATTCGCTTTTTCCATCACTTTTAACCAAATACGGATAATCTGATTCACGGCCAAAATCAAAAATAGAAGAAGGAATTATTATGGCAGTAGAAAAGTTTGAAGATCTTTTGTTATCAAAAGAATTGCGCAGGGCAGTTCAAGACCTCGGTTTTGAAGAAATGACACCCATTCAGGCAAAGGCAATTCCTTTCATCATTGAGGGGAGAGATATCATAGGACAGGCACAGACAGGGACAGGAAAGACACTCGCATTCGGCCTCCCTATATTGGAGTCAATCCATCCTAAGATAAAAAAAGTACAGGCTATCATTCTCTGTCCAACAAGAGAACTTGCTATCCAGGTTGCAGAGGAAATGAAAAGGGCTCTTAAATACAAAAAAGACATTACTATATTGTCCGTATATGGCGGGCAGCCCATAGAAAGACAGATATCTACCCTCAGGGCAGGAGCTCATGTCGTTATAGGCACACCGGGCCGTACCATAGATCATATCAACAGGGGTACCTTAAAACTCGATAATGTAAAGACAGTTGTTCTTGATGAAGCGGATGAAATGCTGAATATGGGTTTCATTGACGATGTAGAAACTATACTCCGGAGTGTTCCCTCTGAACGGCAGACACTCCTTTTTTCAGCGACAATGCCCAAACCTATTTTAGAACTAACCAAAAAATATCAAAAGTCGCCGGAGTATGTCAGGGTTGTTCCAAGACAGTTGACTGTTCCTAATGTAGAACAGTCTTATATTGAAGTAAAAGAGGCAACAAAACTTGATGTCCTGTGTCGTATCATTGATATGAACGGTTTTAAATCTTCCCTTGTCTTTTGCAATATGAAAAGAAGGGTTGATGAAGTAGTTATGCACCTTGAGGCACGAGGTTACCTTGTTCAGGGTATCCACGGTGATATGACACAGCCCCAGAGGATACATGCCATGGAAAGGTTTAAGCGTAATCATACAGAAATCCTTGTGGCTACAGACGTTGCAGCAAGAGGGATCGACATAGAGAATATTGAAGCTGTTTTTAATTACGACATCCCACAGGATGATGAGTATTATGTCCATCGTATCGGCAGAACCGCCCGTGCCGGGAAAAATGGACAGGCATTTACCTTTGTCGTAGGTAGAGAAATCTATAAGCTCAGAGATATTGAATCTTATGCTGCGACAAAAATTTCCCGCAGACCAATACCTACGCTTGATGATGTGGAAGAGGTAAAAACCATGGCGTTCCTCGACAAGGTAAAGGACATTCTCGATAAAGGCAATCTCGAACGATATGAGCATCTGATTGAGCCGCTTCTTAAAGAGGACTATACCTCCTTAGATATTGCAACAGCACTTCTCAAGATGACCATGGATGAAGAAGGTAAAGAGTATAGGGAACATAAAGATTTTCCGCAGGCAACCGAGAGTAAGTTTAAAAACGAACGCACTTCATTTTCAAGAAAAAAAACGAGCGGAAGGAACAGAGGGCGTAGATACTGATCACATTGCCTTAGCAATCACCGAGTATCCACATGAAGTATATGATTTTTATCTGATCCGGGTAAATCACATAATATCAATTAATTTGATTATTCCCACATAGCTAAAGTCGCCCTGGGCTTATTCATCAGGTAGGGGCGTGTATTCGTACAAAAATGTCCTTTCTCTTCTTCAATTTATTGACATGTTGTTTTACTGGCGAATAAGATCCGGCAAAACCTGCTGCTGCCAATTCTTCATGGATTTTTACTACGTTTAAGCCTCCTTCGAGCATACTCAGTATCTTCTCCTTATGGGGATCAAGGATGCTTTCTCTTTCTTTTATATAGGGAACTCCATTCTTTTATATCATTGATAACTTTAGTCTATGGTTTTCCAGTAAGGAAGGATTGTATCTGGTTCGTACACCTGATTTATTATATTCCTGCTATGGAATTTATTCTGCCTTTGAGGGGTGTAACAATTAAAGAGGGGCGGTAAGACAGGTTCTTTTATTTGGAAGGGGTCAAGGGTATTGACTGCGCAGCTAATAGTAAAGAGATTGTAATAGTCTATTTTAAGATGTTTTATTAAGCTTATCCGTGGATACTTTGAAAAAGAGGAGGTCAGGATGAATAGGGTTATTTTTTTAGGTACACTGCTATGCATATTTTGCTATGCATTCCCTTTGTCAGCACAGGATTGCAGCAAAGCTGATAAATCTTCTTTGGATAGATACTTGAAGAGAATAATTTGAAGAGTAATCCAAGATAATTAATTGGAATCATGTAACTTTTCCGACCAGTGGCAAGCTGTCATCTTTCAGATCGCTCTTATCAAAATCTGCATAATACGATATATAAGTGAAACCTGCCTTTTTCAGTGCCATATCCAGCTCATGTTTTCTTAAGGGATACAGAAGGATTATGTTTTCTATAACTCTATTAGATTCTTTAACAGTCAATACAGTCCTGAACTCAATGAGATTATTAATACCATCGTATTCGTAGTATCGTTCAAATGTAATGGTATTGTTTTCAATCAGCGGCAGAGATTTGATATTGTGGTCCAGAATATGGTCGTAATTGAGGATCTGAAAAAGAAACGCGCCGTCATCTTTTAATATCTTCTTTACCTGTTTACAGAAGTTATCTATCTCTGGGAGGCTGGTTAAATGGACAAGGGTATTGCCGAAGCAGAGAACTATATCAAATAAGGGTATATTAAAATGCTCTGTGACTCTTTTCATATCCATACCGATAAAGGAAACAGGGTTATCTTTGTTTATTTTTTCTCTGGCCTTACAAAGCATCTTTTCGTCAGTATCAATACCGATGACTTGCAGACCCATATCAGCGAAAGCTATTGCAAGGTCTCCTGTACCACAACCTATATCTAATACAGATCTATTCTCACATGGTTCTTTGATGCAGCTTTTAACAAAATCAATCTGATTTCTGTTGAATGGAAAGATGGAGTCATAGTAATCTGCAATTTTTGAATAGAAAGGCATCATGTATAGAGTATCACTATTCTTTCAGGAAATGAAGTACCTCTGGCAGATTATAAAACAGAGGATAGTCTTCATGTTCATTCCATGGCATCTTCAACCCGGTACCTATAATGCCAGCATTGGTAGCTTTCTCTAATGTAAATGGACTATCATCAACAATGGCCCAACATTCATTAAAAAGGACCGTCTTGTCGTAGCTGAGATGGATTTCGTCGAATATAAGACTATGCTGTTTTAACCATTTTATCGTAGCACCAAGCGTTCCTTTCTCCCTGTGGCTTGCGATGATGATATGAATATCAAGTTCTTTCAGTGATGTCAGAAACGATTGTGCATCCTGATAGGGAAGAAACCGTTCCTGATCCATATGGATGCTTTTAATGATGGAGTAAAATGTTTGTGAAGAAACATAAGCTTTCCAGAAATCGAAGACATACCATTCCTTTGGTGGTGCAACAGCAGTGTTTACCTTTCTTATCCGCTCATAGAGAACAGTGGCAAAATCCCATAATGTGTTATCAATATCGACAATGATTTTTTTCACAGGGCTTATTATATACCATAAAATTCTGTTGCTAAAAGGGTGAATTGCTTATCATCTGAAATACAACAATGGGATTTTTACTGCCGCCCATTATTATTTAAGGATAGAGTATGATGATATATTCGGAGAGCGGCAGAATAGTATTTGTTGATCCTTGAAGACAGTATTTCATACTTATCAGATAAAACTCTGTAAATAATCGTTAGTATATTTGCTTCTACTCTCTCCGGGGTAATTTGAAAATTTCTGTTTCGGCACCAGATTGTGCCGGTAGATATATAAGAATTCTATTTTCTACTGATACCGGCAAAAGGTCTTATATATGAATTCTTACCGATAACAATCTATCCCGAAAAAGATATATAATGTCTTCTATATTCTCCTTTCCCGCTTTTCTATATATGGGAAAGTAGAGAACAGGTGTCCTGCTTATGGCGAGAAAAGACAGGTGGTGAATTAAACTGCCTTGACGCAAGGCAAACAGGTATTGTATTATATGTATAAATAAAATTAGGTACATAAATTGAAAAGCCCTTTTCAAGCAAAAGGACATTTTTACTTTTGGAGTTAATAATGACAATAAAGAATTCCGCTGAGATCAAGCAACTGATGGACATAGGAATGGAGAAGGGCTTTCTTACGTCCGATGAAATTAACGACCTCCTCCCTCGGAATGTCTTTTCTCCCGAAGATATTGAAGATGTATGCGACTTTCTTTCAGAATCTGATATCGACATAGTCGAAACTATGCAAGAGAAGGTTGAATCACATGATGATGTGAGCGCTGATTGGGGAGAAACTGAAAAGTTACCTTCAGAAAGAGCCGATAACATAATATGGGCCTATTTAAGGGATATCGGGCGTGTATCACTGCTCACACCCGATGAAGAACACCGGATAGCAAAAAAGATAGAAGAAGGTGAAAGAAAGGCAAGGAACATCTTGTTTGAGCTACCCCAGGCAGTGGATGAGCTTTTGAAAATCAGTCAGCAACTGAAGGAAGAGACCGTAAACATAGCAGACGTGATCAACAGTATCGACAAAATGAACTATACGCAAAAAGATGAGGAGAAATATAAGAAACAAACCATATCCTCCATTAAAAACATAAAAAATCTTCATGAGAAAAAGGAAGAAATCAAAAGCAAACTGCTTGGAGCGGATGAAACAAGCACGAAGGAACTCAGGAAAGACCTGAAGATGATCGGAAACAAGACAGAAGAAATCCTGCTTAATCTCAAACTCAACAAGAAGATTCTCGTAGAAATCATCAGAAAGATAGCGCAACAGATGAAGTTCATGGACGATGGCGAGGCGAGGATTGTAAAGCATAAATTGATGGAACTCAGCGAAATTGATAACAAACTGAAGATTGTCAAAAACAGGCTTGTTCAGGCAAACCTGAGACTTGTCATTAATATTGCCAAGAAACACATGAACAGGGGTCTTTCCTTCCTCGACCTTATTCAGGAAGGGAACATGGGCATCATGAAGGCTGCTGAAAAATATGATTATCAGAAAGGCTACAAGTTTTCTACATACTCAACGTGGTGGATCAGGCAGGCTATGACAAGGGCAATTGCAGATTACGCACGTACCATCAGGGTACCGGTCCATATACTTGAAACCACAAATAAGATCAGCAAGGTGACTATAGCCCTCTTCCAGGAGCTGGGGAGAGACCCGAATCTCGAAGAAATTTCACTTAAAGTCGGACTCCCCCTGGAGAAAGTCAGAAAGATCATGAAGATTTCTAATGGGACCGTATCAATCGAAACTCCTATCGGAGATGATGAGTCCAAACTCGGTGATTTCATCGCAGATCCAAAAGCCTCTTCGCCTTTTATGGAGTTCGTAGGTATCTCTCTCAAGGAAGAGATATACAAAGTTTTGTCAACCCTTACTCCGAGAGAAGAAAAGGTTATCAGGATGAGGCTCGGTATCGGCGAGAAGACCGATTCTACTTTAGAAGAAGTGGGTGATGTCTTTGGGCTTACCCGTGAACGTATACGTCAGATTGAGGCCAAAGCCCTGAGAAAGCTGCAACACCCGTCAAGGCGAAAAAGACTGGAGAGCTTTCAGGAATAAACAAGCTGTGAAATGTTAGCGATTAGTATAAAGCTGATACAACTCCCTGATTTTTTCAGGGGGTTTTTGTTTGTCATTATTTTTTATCCTGCTTTTCCCGGAACAGAAGGAAACAGCCCAATAGCTTTTTTTATAAAACAAGGGGCACCCAGAGTTGATTGGCTCGCAAAAACATCACGGGCTTCATTTTTATTCCGCCTCACAAGGTTGCTGCGGGCTTCATGCCATAAATGGCTATGGGTACCCCTTCTTAATATAGTAATAGCACATGAAATATATATGTCAAGCTCCTCCTGTACAATGCCCCACAAACACGATTTTAAGCTGTTATCATCCATATCGACAACTATTTTTTGCATAAGGTTTTAGTATACCAAAAGCATTTCAAATCTTTTAGCGACACCATCTATGGCAACAAGAACAAAGTCCTTGCCGCTAATAAATTATCAATACCTTGAGCGGCGGTGCACCGGTCTGTATATCGGCTCCGCTGTCCGCTTTTCAAAGGTCTTTTCCACATTCACGGGATCCAGGAACCTGCAGTGTCTGCCTGTGGATCGCTCATTAGAAACCTTCCTGATGTAGAAGCTTAGGAAGAGCTCCTCCTTTGCCCGTGTGATTGCCACGTAGAAGAGCCTCTTCTCTTCCTCGATATCGCCCTCATCGGCATCAACAAGAGCCCTGTTCGACGGGAACACGCCATCCACCAGGCCGATAAGGAACACCCTGCCCCATTCAAGCCCCTTTGCTGAATGGACTGTGGAAAGGGTAAGAAATTCGAAATCATCATCTTTTGTATCCTTGTCGGGATCGACAGCTACATCGGCAAGAAAGCCCTTCAAGGTGCGGTACCTTTGGGCCATCTGTCCGAGCATGACCAGTTCCTTTACCCTGGACGAATCCTTCTTGTATTTCACCTTCATGATGGGGCCGTAATGCTCCATAACAAGCTCAAGCTGACGGGCCGGCAACATGGACGGACCGGAGATAGTCTGGAGAAGTGTTTTCAGGGAGGCAAATACTTCCGAGTTTTTCTGACCGGTGCAGAAGGGCAAAAAAACTTTATCGATAATATCTGCAAGGTTGTTGTAATGGATAATCAGCTCAAGAAGTCTTTCAACGGTCCTGACACCAATACCGGGAAGCAGCAGCAGGACCCGGTGCCATGCCAGTTCATCAGTGGGGTTAGCAACGAGCCTCAGTTAAGAGACTACATCGCGGACATGGGCCATTTCGGAGAATTTCCGACCCCCGAAGAGTTTAAAGCGTATCCCCTGTTTTACCAGTTCCGCCTGGAGGGGCATGGAGGTAAATACAGTCCTGAAGAGAATAGCCATCTCTCTCACGGCAATGCCGGTTGACTTCAGAGTCTGGACTCTCTGTGCCACCCAGGCAGCCTCCTCGTACACATCATCAAATTGTGATACCACAGGTTTTTTCACCAATGCTGCCCGTAGCCGACACAAGCCTTTTTTCGAATTTATGTGACATGTTATTAAGGACCGCATTGCCCACATCAAGGATAGACTGGGTGCTGCGATAGTTTTCCTGGAGCTTGATTATTTTGCAGCCCTTGAATTCCTTGGGGAATTGAAGGATATTCAGGTGATTAGCGCCCCTGAAACCGATATTAAAGTACAAAAGGCAGATCTTTGTCCAGACCTCTCTGGCAGTGATTCAAAAACAGGAGGAAATCTAACCCTGAAAGTGATACAATTAGTCGGGGCAGATCAAAACCAGAGAGATGAAGGGGATTGTGGAAGCAAAGGCATAATCTGAATTCATTGACATCGCCGGTAGTGTCCGGGGAAATCGGTCTGTTCGACTTAAACGAGAGCAGGTGAGGCAAGTTTAAATGTCTATCCATATAATTCCAGTAAATAAACTCAGCCCTGAAGCCCTGCAAGGCGTTGTTGAAGAATTTATTTCAAGAGACGGTACTGATTATGGTGAAAGAGAGGCTTCCCAGGAAACAAAATTCAGACAGGTAAAACATAAACTTGAAAACGGATTGGCAGTTCTTGTTTTTGATGACGAGAATGAAACCACCAATATATTCCTGGCTGATAACCCTATTTTAAAAAAGATTAAGGTGTTAACCGAGTGATAATGCCTATCCCGAATCTTGCCGGTATATATATTTGATAATTTTTGAAACACAGGGCACATTCAGAAAAGCCGGCAACAAGGTATTAGGGCAATAAAAAACACGGAAAGGATTGACTATGGACAAACCCAGCGAACAGAAACAACGTATAACAGAAATATTAGGCGCAGACAATCTGGCTGTTACTTTGAAATCACTGACACTATACCGGGACTATCTCAGGATAAATCTCGATACGCCCTGTATCATGACCGGTATCGAAGACTTTCCATGGCAAGCAAGGTATGTTTTTGGTTATGATGATAAAACTGAGTATGAGGCTCTGAAAAAGAAACAGCCTTCGTATACCGATACTTATGAACTGAAACGTTTTGAAGACCTCATAAATGAAGTTACGGGAATACTCATTAAGGTGAAACGGGTACATGACAACCAACGATTCATCCTTGAACTTGCATCACTGAAAGCAATAGATGAAACATCAAAGAACTATACGCTTCTTGATGATTATAGCGTGTGGTTCGTCAATATACTGAAATGAAAAGAAGATTGGTGCATGGCACGGGAGTTACTTCTACTTCTATGCCGCCTATTGTTGTCCTTTTCCCGATGCAACCTCATCAGTTTAATCTCTCCTACATGCGGCATACCGGACAATGACATGAGATATATTCAGAAATGTCTCCGGATGAGTGTCTGGTAAAGATCAGGGATGAAGTACATTTTGGGATGTAAAAGTGTGGGAATAGAAAGGAGTGTTTGGTAAAAGAGGTATCGTTCATAGCTTAATAAAAACGAGTTTTTCACAAAGAAGCAATTCATACTGTATTTCGAATGGCAATCAACATCCAAATAGATATTGATTTTTTGATGGATATTGTCGGGTTTTTAACCATAAAATCTGCACGTTCGTATTGAGAAATTGCTTTTCTTGTGTAAAGAGAGCCCTTCTAATTCTGTCAGTCTTCTCTTCCCCCGTCACCAAAGAGGACAAAAGGTGCCCAGAACAGAGGATGGGCATAGCTTGCCACAATCTTCTGCGAAATCGGATCAATATATCCGGGATCTTTGATTAGATTCAGCATGGCCTTTTGGAGTGCCTGGGAACGGGTATATTCTCTGTTCTCAATCTGATTTTGAAAGAGCTGCGTAGTCAGCTTTTTCGCCGATGTTGTTTCAACAGGATACATGGTTGCAATAACAGCCCTTGTGCCGGCATAGAAAAATGCCTTCCCGAGTCCGGAGAGTGCCTCAGCCCCCGATCCCGCCGCAGCACCTGTGTTGCAGGCAGAAAGTACAACCCAGTCAGCATTTAACTTCAACTTCATAATCTCGCCCATCGTCAACAATCCATCATCATTAATGCCGGTAACCTTGGGTGAAGAAAGGGCAAGAGCCGGCTGGTCAAGTCCGTCTAAGTCACCGGGGACTAACGCATGAGTGGCAAAGGCAATAACCTGCCGGTCAGAGAGATCCATGGTTTTAACCCTGTTTTCAGAAGCCTCTTTCCCCAAGAAAACATCGCGGGGCATGTCTGCTTTCAGTGCTACGGCAATAGCCTTAATTTCTTCGGCGGTATCAGGGAGACGTTCCAGGTTTTCAATCTGGCTTGAAATAAGCTTACTGCTGTCAAGCCCGCCCCTGTTTGACAGACGCACACTTCTCACCTGAATCGTCGCCTCATTTGACGGGGTTTGTTTTTCTGACATGGCGACCTGTCCGGGATTGAAGATCGGATCGCCAAAGCCAGCAAAGGCTTTTCGTTGTATTGGGCCTGCAGGTAACATACGAAGCGAGATGAGCGACGATGCAGAAGGCACCATGGTTATAGAAACCTGACGAATAAGCCATGGGACATTTCTATATCCGTCAAAAAGGAGTTTCTCTTCTTTCGGTTGTTTAAACGGTTCTGTTGTGAGGGTAGCCAGGGGTATCTGGCTTATCGGCTCGTTTACTATGACCAGAATATCGTGGGCATCCTTCCATCCATCTCTTACCGGGAGGAAGAATGTGCTGAATAATTCATGTGCGAGGTTAGTGTCAAATAGTGGAATATCGCTGAATGAGGACGGATTTGGGTCGAGTGATTTCCGGAGCGCTGAGACAATCTCATCGAGGTCTGTTTTAAGGACAGGCACGGAAGCAAATCTTATATTACCGCTCTGAGGAATTGCCCAGATGTATGTACGATCATCAAGGGTATAAATCGAAATCAGCGACTCATGGGGACGGAGGTGCTTTTGCACTGTAGCAGGGAGCGGGGTCTGTGGATTGACAAACTCAGCGTATTTTTTTGAACGTTTTTTGATCTCGTCAATCAGTATGCCCCTCGCCTGCCGAAGAGCATCCAGTTTTGCATGGAGGCTTTTGATTAGTTGCGGGTTCTGCTGGTCAGGCGATGCTGAGATGATTTCAAGAATTGAAGTCTCCGTAACGCTTATCTGTTTCAATGTATCCTGTTCCTGGCGGATCAGGTTGATAACCTCGGGATCTGTCTCTGCAGCCCTGGCGCTGCTTGCCATGACAGCACTCTGTACCGTTTGACCACGTGTTATCTCGGCGAGCTGAAAAGACAATCCGATCGTATCAATCGCAGGATCGGTTTCGCGAACACGATCAAGGAGCCTCATGTAGTCCTGAATGATGATTTTCACCCGCTGGCTTCTGATATAGCCGCCTCTATCCGCAACATATTGCGTGAGTATATTGATTGAGTTAGAAAAGTCTTCCCGGGCCTGCTTGAGGTTCCCTTGACGGAAATGTGCCATTCCACGGAGTGCCAGCATTTCTGCAGTATTGAAATCTTTCTCACCGAAGACGTTCCTGAACTTCTCGTAGTTATCGGATATGATGCCCGTTGCCTCCCCGGTGCGGCCTGTCATAAGAAGGGAAAGAAGTAGCGCCGGGTTTTTTGTAAACGATTTGTCATAAAGATATTGGTTTTCCTGCATGCCTGTTTTCACAAGATCGAATTGCTCCATGGCGCGCCTGTAGTTGCCACTGGCGGTAAGCAAATTACCATAGCCGCTCCTTGCCTGAGCTGCTAACAGTGAATCGTTTGTAACTCCGGAAGCCTCGAGGGTTTTAATCGCTGAAGATAGCAGTCGTTCTGCTTCCAGGATTCTCCCCTGTGCTGCCAGGTCAAGAGAAATTATGAAGACCGCAAAAAATGTCTGTGCGGATTCCTGACCGCCATGACCGAGGGATTCATTCAATACATCGCGGGCTGCTATTTCTGACTCAAAAAAACGTCCCTGAAAAAACAGATTGCGGGCAAGCCATGTTTTCCAACGCAGTACGCCTCCAGGAGTGTAAAAATTAAATTGTGCGCCAAGGGCTCTGTCGAGCGAATCGCGGATGTATGGTTCTGCCTCTCTGTATTTGCCCTGTGCCTCAAGGATAGCGGCTTCCATATGTGCTTTGATGATTTGGCAAAGGGCTGCTCCTCTTTTCCCTTCTCTACAATTCCTGATTCCATCCTCTTTTATCCTGCTTGCAGCTTCTATGTCTCCTATGGAAGCGTATGTAAACGCCAAAAACGCATAACTCCATATGTAATTTGATGCCTTTATATTTTGTTCGTATAATTGTATGGCACGCCGAAAATTGCCGGCTTCTCTCTCGGCAGTAGCAAATTTTTGTATAAAAATAGGATCTGTGATCCCTGCCTTCCCGGCATAATGTTCAGCCATCTTACCATCTTCCAGCGTCTGCTTGCTGCGGCCTAATTCATATGCTGCAATGCTTCTGTTTTTATAGAAATCTGCCTGGCCTTGTTCGGTTTCGTTAGCTGGAGGAGCAGCAGCGGCTTTACTTTTATAGTAGTCGGTAGAGCCTGAAGTAGACTTACCGGGTTGATTTAATATCGCGGTGATGTCTTCAACACGACGTGGCGGGGGCACAAAAGTGTCCTCGCCCATCATAGAGATAGTTACCCGTTTTGCCTCTTCTAAAGACATGGTTGTTGTTGTAACACAAGACTGGAGTGTAGCTACGATCAGGGATAATATGAGAAGGATCCTGCCCATGATTGTCTATATGTTATATCATAAACAAAGATAAAAATATTATATTTGATTGTATTGGCTTCCAGGGGAAAGTTGTTACGTTTTTGGCGTGCTTAAACATGGGAATTCTGAAATTCAAAAGACGACTTACAAAATTATGTGATTTTGTCCAACTGAAAAAACTTGACAAATTATTTGGTTTTTAACCATAAAATCGATAAGTTCGTATTGATAAATTGCTGATAATTTGCTTTTCTTGTGTTATTTTTATCGCATGCCGAAAAAAATCCTGTCAGTTCTTCTGGACTCAAAAGTAGTTTCGGTAAAATATGCATGAGTACTCAAAGGAATGCATGAGGAAAAGAAAATACTGGGTTCCGATAATCATTGGTTTTGTCATAACGGGAATTCTCTTCCTGACACAAAGACTGTGGAATCCCCTGGACCTGAAGTCATACGACATCAGGTTCCAAATATCTGAATTGCTCGGCATTGGACAAGTACAAACCTCAGGCAGAATAGTGGTTGTTGGTATCGATGAGAGAAAACTTCTCTCGGAAAAACCCCTTATGTTCCTTTATCCTGACATTGGAAACTTTATTAACAAAATGAGTGATTACAAAGTATCCGTCATCGGGCTTGACATCATCCCTATCCATGAACAGAGCGAGAAGTTCAAGAAATCGGTCCTCTCGCTCTATGACAAAACTCCGCAGGCCTACATTAGCTTCATAGAAAAGACCGGCAGGAAGCTCGATAATTCGCTTCTTGAACCGATCATACGTGTCTCTCGTGATATTCCTGTGGTACAGGCATATCACGAGAGCCTGACACCTTTCTACTACGGGCTGGTACCATTCATGGGCAATGTCCATCTTTCAGATATCGTGCTTACTGATGGCGACACGACAAGAAACGACGGCATCATACGCAGGCAGGAACTGCTCCCCGGAAACAAGGAGTCCTTTGCTTTTACAATCGTCAGGCTTCTTGACCATCAGTCGCCACCTTCTGCGTCAGTCAATCTGAACTTCTTCCTCCTCAAAAATATCCCGATCTTCTGCTTTGAAGACGTTATGCACGGCAAGGTTGGGCAAGATGCCTTCCGGGGGAAAGCGGTTATTCTCGGCTACATAAGTCCCCATGAGGATGTCCATCAGACACCGCTCAGCAATTACAGACTTTCTTCTTGCGGAGGGGCAATGCCTGAAAAAATTGCATTGCAAAGAAAGGTCCGTATCCCGGGTTCTCTCATACATGCCGTGGCAGCCGAGACTCTCCTGACAAAGACTTTTCTTAAAGACCTCGGCATGACAATAAAGGCCGCCTTGCTTATTATTCTTGGTCTTACAGGAATTTCCATAGCGTTGAAAATGAAGCCCCAGTATGGAATATCCGCCACTTTTCTATTGATGTGCATCTATTTCGCGTGCAGCGTATTTTTTTTCTCACGGGGTCATATAATCCCTTTATTCCCCCATATCCTCGCCCCGTTCCTTGTCACGGCATTTATTTACCCCTACCACTACATTATAGAAGAGAGGGATAAGAGGCGACTCTACAAGACTTTTGGATATTATGTGGACAAAGAAGTGATCGACTCCCTCATTGATCGGGACCCTGAAAACCTCCTGAAGGGCGAATATAGAGATGCCTCTATTCTGTTCCTTGACATCAGGGACTTTACAATGCTCTCGATGAACCATAAGGCTCAGGATATTGTGAGCCTCCTGAACCTTTATTTTGGAACCATTACCGACATTGTGAAACATCACGGCGGGTTTGTGAACAAGTTCATCGGCGACGGAGTTCTCGCATTTTTTGCAGGTGAAGAGAACCCGGTAAGTAGCACGATACAATCCGCCCTTGAAATCCTTCATGAAACGCAAAGACTGAACGATGAAGGTGTGCTCACGCCATTCATTGGAGATACAAAACTTTTTATTGGCATAGGCATTCACTATGGAAAGGTCGTAATGGGGAACATCGGATCTGAGAAGAAGATGGACTTCACTATTATGGGTGCCAATGTGAACATTGCATCAAGAATAGAGGGGCTTACCAAACAGCTAAAAAAACCTGTGCTTTTAAGCGCTTCTGCGTATAATATGCTGAAAGACGAATACTGTTTCGAGGATCTCGGAACCCAGGAGGTGAATAATGAGTAAAACGTTGGCTACTTTAATATTAATACTTGCATGCATGTTGACCCTCATTCCAGGATCATCGTACTCCTTAGATAATTTCGGGATGTTGTTTGAGATTGAAGGCGATGTCAAGGTAACTGATTCTACAGGGAAGACATCCGGTCTGAGCAGGAGCAAGGATCTTCTCCGTCCGATTGTGGAGGGTGATAGGATTGAGGTCGCAAAAGGAAAAGCTATTGTTGTTTCCGCAAAGAAGAACAAAGGTTATGAATTTACCTCGAATTCAACAGGACAGGTGAAGGGCGATAAAATGCTGACGATCAAGGGCCAGATCAATATAAAAGATGGTCTTCATGCGCCAAGGGAAAGCTCGCCGGGAACCATGGGCGCCCTTGTGCTGAGAAAGGATAAATCTCTATGTTTAGGGACATTATCGCCTTTGAACACTGCAGTCATTGAGCTTGCACCAGAGCTCAGATGGAAAAACTCCTGCCAGGGGCCGAAGAATGTAGCGATAATTGTATTTGATAAAGAAGAAGTTGTATATGCCTCAAAAACCGATAAGGATAACCTTAAAATCCCAAACAATATCCTGAAATATGGCAACATATACCGGTGGATCGTAAAAAGTAATCGTCTTGAGGCCGGTGGGAGGTTTAATATACCTGAAGAAAATGAGGTCAATGCAATTCAGAAGAAACTTTTATCTTCGAGACTGAACAAAGACGATACTTCCCAAAGACTTTCCCTTGTCTTCTATCTCCTTGCAAAGAACTTTATGGAATTGGCGAAAGATGAGATAACGATGCTCCGGAATGATTTCCCTGACAATGAGTATTTCAAAAATATTCTTGTTGATTGGACCAATGGTGATAGCCACTGAAGGCTTTAGATGCTTAAAATGATGCTTCGCCCCGGAATGGAGCCCAAAATACCATTCGACCACTTCGCGCATCAGCCAGCCCGATAGATGGGGGCCTCAGATAGACGGAAGCGGATACATAACCGCCTCTTCGGAAACAAAGCCTGATAAGATTTCCTATTTCTAAACAGAATTTCGTACTCCATATTCTTCCCGTAAGTACGCCATGAACGTGGTGCGCTTTATATATAGAGTGCATTACTTCAGCAATTCTCTCTGAGTTGCATTTATGCATAGAGAGAATTGCTGTTCATTAATGTTTTATTTTTATAATTATTCATGATATTGATAACACGGAAGGTAAATTACTGCGACCATATGAATATACGGTATTGAATAAACTTTCGACTCGGCAAAGGAACAAACGATGAGTACTTTTGAACACATCCGGGAAACCTTGAAATACATGATCATCGTTGTAGTAACGTTTGCTGTCCTCCAGGCGCTGGTCATCATCATGCACGAGTTTACCCATAGCATCAGCGCATGGCTCCTCGGTTGTATGCCAAATCCTCTCGGCATCGTCTGGGGAAATCCTCTGACGATGACTTGCTGGGATGAAGGGGTGCATTATTACCGACTCTTTCCCTCCGCCAATTGCGCTACGGAAGCGATCATCGGCGGGAGCCCCCTGGGCGTCCATGCGGTCATTGTTATCCTTGGCCTGGTGTTTCTGCAGAAAGAAGGGATGAAGAATAGGAAATGGCTCATGCACATCCTGTTCTGGTTTGTCATTGCCAATTTCATGGAACTTATTGCCTATATCCTGATGCGCCCGTTTGCCTCAGGAGGAGACACCGGCCATTTCAACCGGGGGCTGGGGCTTTCACCCTGGATACTCTTTATCGTTGGAACGCTGATGATCATGGTGGGATTGCACATCCTGTTCCGTAGAATCCTGCCCCTTATGTATGCCATCTTTGCGCGGAAGAACCGCCTGAGCGAATGGATGATCCTGTCGCTGACCGCCTTTTTTCTTTTTCTGTGGGGCAGCGGGATACGCGTGGTACTTTACGTCTACCCGGATCCACAGTGGATGTTTGGTCTCCTTGGGTTTGTGGCATTTTGCCTGGTCTTGGCCGTATACAATCCAACCAGACGTTAATCACCGCCGCTGAATTCAAAAGTTATCGCTTTCGTTTGTAAATCAACAACTTTTACTTTCATCTTATATCAACATTTTGTGCTCGTTTTTGATGCTTTGCTATTTCCTGAAGTCCTGAACCGGCAAGCCGCCGGAAATTATGAAAAATTCAAATGGCATTTGATTATTGGATCGACGATTTTCTTCTTGAAGTTTGTTCACAATTGCGGGAGAATGGATTCATGGGCGGGAAAATCAATAAAGTTACGGAAGTTACCAACGTCCCCGATGGCCCCAGAGAACGTTCCTTCAGTCCCGTGAAGCACTCTTACCAAAATATGCAAGGTCCTTTTCGAATTTCACCTGATGGAGGTGGCCATGAGTGATCCAGATTTTGCCTTAAAGATACTTCAAGAAATCTACGAAGAATTTAGAGAGTTTTGTAAGAAGCATGGGAATGTTAGCGAAGCGGACACACGAGTAAAAATTATAGATCGAATACTGACTGAGGTTCTTTTATGGCCTGAGAGCCAAATAAAGCGAGAGGAAAGAACCCAACAGGGATTTATGGATTACCGCCTGAGTGTTCATGGGCGGCCATATGTGGTAGTGGAAGCTAAAAAAGAAGGATTGCCATTTGTATTTCCCGTACCGGTAAACCGGAAATATTTGAGCCTTTCTGGAACCTTGTTGACAGGTGAAAATGTTGGCGAGGCTGTAAAGCAGGTTCGGGGATACTGCGATGATCAAGGCATTAGATACGCCGTGGCTACCAATGGGTACTCATGGGTAGTATTTAGAGCCATTCGTGAAGACATACCATGGCGTTCTGGTATGGCAAAAATTTTCTCAGGCATGGAAGACATCATTGCTGATTTTACCGAATTTTGGAACACTCTCTCCTATGATGCAATCTACCGCGGTTCTCTGGACGCTCATTTTGGAGTGTCGCGGCGTACAAAGCGCGAGCTTCACAGAGTTACAGATCGGCTATTTAATGCCGATCTGCCCTTGCAACGAAATCGGCTTAATGCCCAGTTACATCATCTTATCCGCAAGATTTTCGAGGATATAGCCGATCAAGATCAGGTCGAAATCCTTCAATCATGCTATGTGCATTCTGCTAGTCTTAAAATCATAGCAAAAGACCTTGATCTTGTTATCACCGATTCTATTCCCAGTCTTTTAAAAGATGAGGGAACTATACCAATATTTCAAAATAAGTCTGATGCAGGTCGTTTTGGAGAGTCTGTAGCTATAGCGATTAATTCACAAGATAGTCAACTCTTCCTGCTTTTGGGAGGAATTGGTTCTGGAAAAACCACTTTTCTGAAGCGTTACCAAAGAACAGTTGGTAAGGATTTGCTGGAGCAGAATGTTGTCTGGTTCCATGTTGACTTTCTGCAGGCGCCTCTCGATCCATTTCAAATGGAAGAGTTTGTCTGGCGCTCTGTTTTGGAGCAATTGAGAGGGCGATACAGCACCCCACATTTGGAAACGCATCGTGATATAAAACGTGCTTTCAGAGATGAAATAGAAGCTTTGAAGGAAACAGCTCTAGTATATCTACAAGAGGGGACCGAAGAATTTGAGAAAATTTTATCGCCTTTTCTTCAGAAGTGGCAAGAAAACTTGCGAGAGTATGTCCCTCGATTGCTCACCATTTGCAGACAAAAGCGAAAGAAGGGTGTTCTTTTCTTCATAGACAACGTAGATCAATTACCGCCTGACTATCAGGCTCAGATTTTTTTATTGGCTCAAAGAATTACTAGGATAGTCAACGCAATCACTATAGTTGCCCTTCGGGAAGAATCATACTATGCTGCAAGTATTCAAAGGAGTTTTACCGCTTACACTAATCGTAAATTTCATATTGCTTCCCCAAGATTTGGGGTGTTATTAGGAAGCCGGATTAAATTCGCTCTCGGCTATTTGGAAGGTTTACCTGGAATTGTAGAAATAATGGATTCCAAAGGAATAAGCATCGATAAGGCTGCTGTAGCTGATTTCTTGAAAATTGTCCAGAATAGTATCTTTGAAAAGAACAAAAACATAGCGCGATTTATTGAGGCAATATGCTATGGAAATATGAGACGTGCTTTGCAGATGTTTACTACTTTCCTTGTATCTGGAGCTACCGACGTTGATAAAATGCTAACCATACATAGACGCGATGGTAATTATTATGTGGCCTTCCACGAATTTGTCAAATCCATCATGCTGGAGGATAGGTACTACTATAAAGAAGCTCATAGCCAGATCATGAATGTTTTTAATTGTTCAAATCAGAATAACTCAAGCCATTTCACAAGCTTGCGCGTTCTAAACTTTCTGTTGAATTGCAGGGGAGATTCAAGCAAAGAGGGACGCGGTTTTGTTGAAATAGCCCGCTTAGTCGAGACATTTGAGGACGTCTTCGATAATAGAGAAGATTTGCTGATAGCAATGAATTCTCTCGTGAGTAGGCAGTTGTTAGAGATTAACACTAGGGCTACAGAGAACATTACAAATGCCAGTCACATCCGGATAACTTCCGCTGGCTGGTACTATTTGCGATATCTCGTAAACTCCTTCGCCTATTTGGATCTAATATTACAGGATACTCCGTTTAGTGACAAAGCTATTTGCGATGAGATAAAAGATATGGTTGCTAAAGTAGATAACTTAGTTGACAGAGAGGAAGAGAAATGGGAAAGGACTAGTACTCGATTCCGGCGTGTGGAGCTTTTTCTGGATTATCTTCTGAAAGAAGAAAAGGAAGAATTCTCCAGGTTTGATTTGGGTTCCATCGAGGGTGAACTTGGTGAGATATTTGTTTCGAAAATTAGGGAACGCTATGACAAACAGAGGGAATGGATTACTCATCGGTTGAAAGAAAATAAGGAGAAATACTCTGAAGAACAACTGTTCTGGGGATTCGACGCTGAAGAAAAAGAAATGATTGCTGCGGCAGAAGAAGGTGGGGAAGTCGACAAAGATTTTTAGCCCTTGAGAGAGAACAAGGCGATGTATCCGCGCCATCATACGCGAATAAAAAAGTTTGCCTGCCCAGGGAAGTCTTTCGCAAGACAATTATACCGTTGATGAGTTGCTTGGTTATTGCCCCTTTTAATCCATAATGTTCAATTATCACAAAAACGAGCGCTACATAACTTGTAGTGAATCTAACAATTTTCATAAAACACATTCCCAACTGATTTGCTCGACACAGAAAAGATGCAGAATGCCTGTCGGCCCAGGAGAAAGCTCGAAAATGTCTTGACACATTGTTTCTAAATATCTACAATAAAATATCAGCATCACGGGGGATTAAAGACAGTGAATGGTGAATAGCGATGAAGGCAGTTAATAGGTTACGACTATTCATCTACTAACGACTATTCACTGAATTTCAAAAAAGGGATAAAATTATGGCAACGAAGAAGACAAGTGTAAATCCTGAATTTCTGTGCATTCCCATAGAAAAGATTGTGGTGTTGGAACAGGTTCGATCAAACATTGCTATCGAAACAGACTCATTCAAATCGCTCATGCAATCGATCAAAGACAAAGGCATCTTAGAACCCCTCCTTGTAACGGGACGGGATGACGGGACATATATCCTCATATGCGGGGAAAGGCGTCTTGTGGCAGCCCAACAACTCGGACTTGAAACCATACCGGTGCGAGTAATAGAAGCAGGCAAAGAATTAGGGGACACTATAGCCTTTCAACTCACTGAAAACCTTCAACGGGAAGGCTTAAGTCCCATAGATCAGGCCAAAGGAATACTCTCTTTTATTCAGGCGAAACGTCCCGACAAGGGGTATGATGTGGACGGAGTGATGAGTGAGTTGGTGATGTATAATCGGAGACCCGAGGACGTGTCGGAACAATTTGCGTTCACTGTGAACGCAATTATAGAAATCTCCGCAAAGTCTTATCCTACCTTGTTCCGCACAATTTAACTTTTAAAACTTTCTCCTGAAATTCAGACAGCAATTCAAGCAGGAAACCTCCCTGTTTCCCAGGGGTATCTCTTTGCCGCAAACCTCGATTGTCCCGACCTAAATAAAATATTCGATGCTATTATTAAAGCGCCTGTCACAAATGCTACACTGGAGCAGATCATACAAAAAAGTTAAACCTGACCCTGTTGATACGAAGCCCAAATCCGTTAAGAAGCAAGTTAAAGGCCTGATATCCATAAAGACAAATTTTGATAAGGGTCTTGCAACGTATATAAGAGAAGACGTTGAAAAGCTCCTATATGAACTACAGGTTTTCTGTGATCATGTCCAACAACAGGTGTCCATGATCCCATACGGCAAGAAAAGGCCGCCACAAGTGTGAGAGGGGCCGTGAAGCGGATAAACCCGTGAAGTCCCCGCAAGCGAGGACAGGCACAAAGAAAGCTGACGTGAAACGTGAAGCGGGATTAAACCGTACACTAACGACTATTCACTGTACTTAAATATTGGTGCCGAAGGGGGGGCTTGAACCCCCATGTCCGCAAGGGACACCGGATTTTGAGTCCGGCGCGTCTGCCAATTCCACCACTCCGGCTTATTATGCGCTGCCTTAATAAGTTTAGAGCATATCAAAACCATTATTATAAGTCAACAGGTTGCCGTCCTTTAAAAACAGGCCTTAATAAATTTTATCAGATAATCTACCTTTAAAATACGGTCAGGTTTAAGAGAAAGGGCCTTCCCGTAATGTTCTCGGGCAATCTTTTTATCCCCATTTAAGTACAGTTTTCTAAAAAGTTCCAGATGTCTGTTGGCTATATAATCTTTGCGAAGATGCTCGATTGCTCCACCATAAAAAGGGTCGTCAAAAATAACCTGCGCAAGGCTTACACCCTGCCTTTTCAGTTCCCCGATATCGTGCCGCAGGCTGTCGCTATGCCATACCGTAACAGCAGTAGGTTCTGTTAAATAGTAAACAGGTGCAATGAAAAATATTTTTGTAAAATAGACAACATCCTCCCCGTTTGATATGCCCGTCGGGAATCTGAATTGCTTTGCAATAGAGCTGCGTATCAAGGCTGCACAGGTTCCAAAGGGAAATCTTCCCAACAGCAGGTCTTCATAGAATTTATCCGACATGGTATCGGATTTAAACCTGGGTTTGCAGGACAAACCCTCGTTTTTCTGTGAATATGTTTCTGTAATAACGGCGCCTGCTTCGGGATTTTGCAACAGCACATTGAGCCTTATCTCAATAGCATTTTCCGTAAGGTAGTCGTCTGCATCGAGAAAGGCGATATAATCACCGGCAGCATGATCCAACCCCCTGTTTCTGGCAGAAGACACGCCTGAATTTTCCTGTTGGATATAAATAATCATGTTGCCGTAACTCTCTGCAATCTCTTTTGTGTTATCCGTTGAACCGTCATCAATAACAATAATCTCAATGGACTTATAGGATTGATTAAGGCACGATTGTATAGCTCTATGCAAAAAACCTGCATAATTATAAGTCGGTATGATGATGGAGACTAATGGGAAATCTGTTTTGTCTTTCATGACGTTTAATTTTTCTTATACACTGTCAATTTGTGTTTGTCTATATAATTGAGGCATCAAATTTTTTGTCTTGACAATCGATACTTGATTGCACATATTATCACATGCTATAAGGTAAATTTTCGCTGGTCTTATGGCAAGAAGTTGTACTTCATACAACATAAACATAATTTTACTGGATAAATTGTATTTTAATGGAACCTGAAACATTAAATAAACAGAGCTTTTTGTTTCCCGGGAATGGAACTTCCAGCGATATAAGCATCAACAACAATAAATGCCGCAGGTGCTTCTACTGTATACAGATATGTCCTGCAAAGGCCATCAGAGTCGAAAAAAACAGCATTAAGATAATCCCTGAGCGGTGTCTCTTGTGCGGAAGCTGTATAACATCATGCCCCCGTCAGGCATTGGATTATAAGAGTGGTCTTGGCCATGTGGTTAAGCTGTTATCAGACAAGGAAAAAACAATAGCCTGCCTTGATCCGGCATTTCCGGCAGACCTCAATATGTGTACACCAGGACAACTTGCAACGACTCTGAAAACAATCGGTTTTACAGAGGTCTGGGAGGGCGCCTTCGGGGCTGAGTTGATATCCCGGGCTTACAGAAAACTTCTTTTAGAAGAAACCGGCGAAATGATAATTTCCTCCTTTTGTCCCGTAATAGTTTTTTACATTCAAAAATACCTTCCCCAACTGATTCCTAATATAGCGCCCATCGTATCTCCAATGATTGCCATAGGCAGGGTTGCCCGTGAAATAAAAGGGGCAGACTGGAAAATTGTCTATGTAACACCTTGTATGGCTCAGGCAAGAGAGATGAATGTCCCCGAAGTAGCCGGGGTTATTGACGAAGTAATTACCTTCCGCGACATAAGGCAATTGATTGACAGAAAGGGCATCGATTGCAATAAGCTTGATGAGACTAATTTTGATGGTCCAAAACCTTATCTCGGAAGGACAATTTCTGTAACACCAGGACTTTACAGGACCATTGATGTACATTATGATATTTTGATGGACGATATCAGCGTTATATATGGACAAAAACGAGCCATAGGTGCATTAAATCAGTTGGCAGTAGATTATATAAAGACTAAATTTCTCGATTTTGTTTACTGTTTTGGCTGCGTGAATGGGCCTTTTGTCGACAGCGAATTGTCTGTCCTTGGCCGTCGGCAAGTAGTCGTAAGGCATGCAAAGGCTGAAATGAGCCGCCAGGATGTTGCGGATGTTAATGCCGAACTTGATTTATATAAAAATGTCGATTTGAGCAGGCGATTCGATAACATGGAACAGAAACTCCCGGTGCCGACAGAAGAACAGATAATGGCTGTGCTTAAAAAGATCGACAAATCCCCGCCGAACCACAATCTTGATTGCAGGGCATGCGGCCACGAGAGTTGTCGTGATAAGGCAATTGCAGTGGTTCAGGGGATTGCTGAGACGGAATATTGCCTGCACTACCTTCTTGAACAAAGTAAACAAATATATCAACAACTTAAAAAGTCTCATAAACAATTACAGCAATCGCATCAGGAACTGGAGCAGGCTCATGCGCAACTGATAAAAACAGAAAAATTTGCCTCTCTCGGGCAACTTGCTGCCGGTGTGGCACACGAGATCAATAACCCCCTTGGAACGATTACTATTTATTCCCATCTTTTATTAAAAAGTCTTGAAAATGAAGATCCCAGAAAAGAAGATATTGAATTGATTATAAGTGAGGCAAATCGTGCCAAAGAGATTGTTCAGGGGCTTTTGAGCTTTGCAAGGGAAACAAAGCTCCGTGAGTCCGAGATGAATGTAAATGACCTGCTGGAAGATGTCCTTGCTCTTATAACAAACCAATCTTTGTTCTATAATATTAAGATAGAAAAGTCCTTTTATCAGGACATACCAACAATCAATGCCGACGAGACCAAGCTTAAACAGGTTTTTTTAAATATTATTTTAAATGCCGCTCAAGCCATGGAAGGAAACGGGAAACTGATAATCAGCACAACTGCGGATAAAAAACAGGTTAAGATAAAGATTCAGGATACAGGTCCCGGTATTCCTCCTGAAAATATGGATAAACTCTTTTCCCCGTTTTTTACAACAAAAGAGAAGGGGACAGGGCTTGGACTGGCTATTTCATACGGTATAATTGAGAGGCATAAGGGCAAAATCGATGTTTATTCGGAACTTGGAAAGGGCAGCACCTTTATCATAATCCTTCCAATAACAAAATGTGAAGAAATATCATAAATGATATAATAAAGGAAGAAACGGGTTCGCATAAATCGCCGTTTCAAAATAAAAAAACAGGGAGAAAAAGCTATGGCTAAAAAACCGAAAATATTACTTGTTGACAACGATGTGGACTTTATAGACCTGAATAAAGCTGTTCTCGAAAATAGCGGTTTCGAGGTAGCAGTGGCATATGCAGGCCGGGAAGTAATGGATAAGGTTAAATTTGAGCAGCCGGATTTAATAGTGCTTGACCTTATGATGGAAAAACACGACACCGGTTTTGGTGTAGCAAAGGCACTGAAAGCAGATCCTGTTTACAGGAATATTCCCATATTAATGCTTACAGCAGTCCTTGGCGAAACCGGCATGGATTTTAACCAGAAACTCGACGGTTATTGGATGAAAACAGATGATTATGCATGTAAACCGCTTACACCTGAAGAATTGATAAATAAAATAAATGAGCTATATGCAAGGTCAAAAGCCGGCGAATAATATGGACTTTGGGTTTGCCCGGGAAAATAAAGAAGCATGGATCAATCCACATGGACAAAACTCATAGCTCAAACGCCAGGGTTGTGAACCATGAATAAAATGGTGATTAATGGATGACAAGATAACGATTTTAGTCGTCGATGATGAAAAGGGTATCCGCGAAGGCTGCCGGAGAATCCTTGCAAGCGAAGGTTTTGACGTTAATGTGGCAGCTAATGGTAAAGAAGGCCTGGAAATGGTAATGGCCAGACCATATGATCTCATGCTTGTTGATTTAATGATGCCCGGCATGGGCGGTCTGGAGATGATGGAGCAGGTAAGAAAGATTGATCCTGAAATCATCATGATTGTTATCACCGGTTTCGCCACTATTGAGACTGCCGTTAATGCAATGAAACGCGGCGCCTACGACTACATTCCAAAACCTTTTACGCCTGACCAGTTGCTTGCTTTTGTAAACAGGGGTCTGGAAAAACGCCGTTTGAGCATACAAGCAAAGCGGCTTATGGAAGAGAGGGATCAGAAGCTGCTGGAAGTTGCAAATGAGCGTTCGAAGACCCATACAATAATAAACTCCATTGCCGACGGCATATTAGTAATCAACAGGGAGCGCCAGCTTGTGCTGTTTAACCCTGCTGCAATAAAAATGCTTGCATTAGGTGGAAAGCTTGAACCCGGAAAAGATATTAGTGAGATTATTATGAACGGAGATTTAATCCGTATTATTGAAAAAGGGTTCAGTTCCGAATCATCCCAGTATACAATGCTGTCGGAAGAGGTTGAGCTGTCAACGCCGATTAACAAGACATTGATGGTAAATGTTTCAAAGGTAAGAGATGAGATGGGACAGGACTTCGGGGTTGTCAGCACCATGCGTGACATAACAAGCTTGAAGGAGATAAACCAGATAAAATCACAGTTTGTAGCAATGGTAACACACGAGTTGAGGGCCCCGCTCTCCGCCATTGAAGGATATCTTTCCGCATATTTAACCCAGGCAGCAGGAAGCGACCCGCAGATGTACAAACAAATGATGGAACGTGCAAAACAACGGGCACATTCATTGCTTGAGCTTATTAATGATCTTTTGCAGTACAGCCGCCTTGAGGTGAAGTCTGTTGCAAGGAAAAAGGAGCCTCTTAATATTTCCGATATTATTCTAAGCACTGTAGAATTGCTTAAAATGCAGGGTACGGCAAAGAACCTTAAGTTTGAAACAGATGTAACCGAACAGTTGCCTCTCATTGAGGCAGACAGGACTGAGATGGAACAATTGATTACAAATCTTGTTTCCAATGCAATTAAATATAATGTTAAAAACGGAAAGGTAATAATAAATGCAAGACCCGACGGCAATTTCCTGCATATTACAGTAGCCGACACAGGGATAGGAATCGACAAAGAAAGCTTGCCCTGTATTTTTGACGAGTTTTATCGTGTATGCGGGCCTGATACGAGGTATGTAACAGGCACCGGTCTCGGATTGTCTATAGTAAAAAAGATTGTGGAATCACACTTCGGCCACATTACAATAGACAGTAAGGTAGGCAAGGGTACGGCATTTACCGTTATGTTGCCGATTCAACAGGGTAAGGAATCAAAATAAAGTAAATTTTATTATAAAAAAGGAGAAGATATGGCAAATGAACCAAAACTTAATGAAATTGTTGAAAAACGGACATTGGCGCCCTCAATCGTCCTCTTTAAGCTCTATGTACCTGATATCGTTAAAAAAGCCAGACCTGGACAGTTTGTGGTCTTAAGAGTAGACGATTACGCAGAGCGTATACCGTTAACTATAGCAGATTTTGACCGGGGAACAGGTTTGCTTACAGTTATATTCCAGGTAGTTGGAACTTCAACACAAAAAATGAATAAGTTTGAACAGGGTCAGACAATCCTCGATGTGGTGGGGCCTTTGGGAAAACCGAGTCACATTGAGAGTTTCGGAACAGTCGTCTGCGTAGGCGGTGGTGTCGGTGTTGCCCCTGTATATCCGATTGCAAAAGCCCTCTTTGAAAAAGGAAATAAGGTTATCAACATTATAGGCGCACGCACAAAGGATATGCTGATCCTTGAAGAAGAGATGAAGGCGATAAGCACCGAATTATACGTGACAACAGATGATGGAACATACGGTCATCATGGATTTGTTACCGACGTGCTGAAAAAACTCATCGCAGAAAAAGGAAAGATTGACCTTGTAATAGGCATAGGACCGGTCATGATGATGAAAGCGGTATGTGATGTAACCCGTCCTCATAATTTAAAGACCGTTGTGAGCTTAAACACTATCATGGTTGACGGCACCGGTATGTGCGGTTGCTGCCGCGCCACTGTCGGTGGAGAAACAAAGTTTGTTTGCGTTGACGGCCCGGAATTCGACGGCCACAAGGTTGAATTTAGTGAACTGATGCTCCGTGGAAAGATGTACAACAGGGAAGAGCGTCGTGCCATGTGGGATCACAAATGTAAGCTCGAGGAAAAAGAGAAGGCATTGAAAAAATCAAAGAAGCGTGAGCCCATGCCGGAGCAGAACCCGAAAGTAAGGATTCAGAATTTTAACGAAGTCGCCCTGGGATATGCCAGAGAAAACGCACTTCGTGAGGCGGCGCGCTGCCTGAACTGCAAGAATATGCCCTGCGTTGAGGGATGCCCCGTTAATGTCCAGATACCCCAGTTTATCAAAAAAATTAAGGATGGCGATTTTATGGGCGCAATCCATACGATAAAAGAAACAAACAGTCTGCCGGCAGTGTGCGGACGCGTCTGCCCACAGGAAACACAGTGCGAGGAAAAATGTATCCTCGGTAAAAAGGGACAACCCATCGCAATAGGACGGCTTGAGCGTTTTGTCGCTGATTATGAACTCAATCAGGGTGATGTACGCGCACCTGAGCCTGCAAAACCGACCGGCAAAAAGATTGCTGTAGTTGGCGCAGGACCTGCAGGATTGACCGTGGCCGGAGAGATGGCAAAAAAGGGCCATGAGGTAACGATCTTTGAGGCGCTCCATAAGGCAGGCGGCGTTCTTGTTTATGGAATTCCCGAATTCCGTCTTCCCAAGGCAATAGTTCAGAGGGAAGTGGATTACGTAGGGAAACTCGGGGCCAGGATAAAGGTTGATATGATTATCGGCCAGACCACAACAGTTGACGAGCTTTTTGAACAGGGTTATGATGCGATCTTTGTCGGCACCGGAGCAGGCTTGCCCTACTTTATGGAGGTTCCTGGCGAAAACCTGAACGGTGTCTATTCTGCCAACGAATTTCTTACCCGGGCTAACTTAATGAAGGCTTACCTCTTCCCTGAGTATGATACACCCGTAAGAGTAGGAAACAAAGTGGCCGTTATCGGCGGCGGTAACGTGGCAATGGACGGAGCAAGAATTTCAAAGAGAATGGGCGCTGACGATGTATATCTTATTTATCGTCGCTCCCGTGCAGAGATGCCGGCCAGGGCAGAAGAAGCTCACCACGCGGAAGAAGAAGGCATCGATTTCAGACTGCTCACAGCCCCTGTCAGGGTTATAGGAGATGAGAACGGATGGGTCAAAGGCATCGAATGTGTGAAGATGGAACTTGGCGAGCCTGATGCATCAGGCAGGAGAAGACCTGTTGAAGTTAAAGGTTCTGAGCATATCATCGACGTGGATGTTATTATTGTGGCTATTGGACAGGGCCCTAACCCGATATTGACGTCAACAACAGAAGGATTGAATTTGCGCAAGTCCGGAAACATCGAAGCTGATCCGGAAACAGGCAAGACGAGCAGGAAGGGCGTATTTGCCGGCGGCGATATTGTAACCGGCGCTGCAACGGTTATTCTTGCAATGGGTGCAGGCAGGAAAGCAGCGGCAGCAATGGAAGAATATCTGCAGACCGGGCAATGGTAGTCGTCAGTAGTTCTGTATGCTTGCGTGACTAAGGTTGCCGCATCTATAGGCCTCTGGCGGCATCTATAAGTCTCTGTGATGTTAAAACTAAAGGGGAACCGGAAATATTTCCAGTTCCCCTTTTCTATTTTTGTTGTTACAATAGTTTGAGACCTGAATACATTAAAAAGGTTGAAAAGGATCAAAAAAAACAGAGCAGTATGCATAAGTGACTGAAAACAACCGGGCATTGTCCCACATCCTCATTGTAAAATCCTCAGCCGGAGCAGGAAAAACATATAATCTTGCGTTAAGGTACCTGCAACTCCTCCTTCAGGATAAAATCACAGATTCACCGATAAAAACACACATCTCCAACATTGTCGCCATTACATTTACCAATAAAGCTGCTCACGAGATGCGTTCCCGCATTATAGAGTGGATGAAACGGATAATCCTCGATCTGCCCTTTGAAGGCTCATCGGGCAGGCCCATAGATGAAATATTGAAAAACAGGTCCGGGGTAAGCGGCAATGGAACAGAAGATTTAAAAACCCTTGAAGATTCAATCAAAGAGGCAATTGAAATAAATTTCGAGGCTTTAATTAAAAATTTCTATGATTTTAATGTAAGTACCATCGACAGTTTTGTTAATCTCACACTCAAAGCCTCTGCCTTTAAATTAAATCTCCTGCCGGATTTTGACATCTCCGTTGATTCTGCAGGCTACATCGATATTGTTCTCCAGGAATGCCTCCAGAAGATACTCGAAGACAATGCTGTGAAGGAAAGGTTTGACCGGTTTTTAAGGAACTATATCGAGTTGGAAGGCGAGTATGTAAACTGGATACCCAAGGATTTCCTGCGGGATATTATATCCAGCTTCTGGCGTGAAGAAGCCAAGGAGAACGCAACCTTTATCTATAAGGCAAATATATCGCATATAGAGCGCATCAAAAACCGCATTGAAGAGGAAGTCTCAGGGTTGGGTTCATACCTGAAAGCCACTGAGGGGATGAAGCCCGACAAAAGGTTCATCAATGCCCTTGAACAATTCTCCATTTCAAAGAAGTCTGAGATTAAGGGGAGCAGTTATTTCTTACGGCCGACTATCGCGGCGTCTCTGAATAAGGGCAGCGCGCAGCCTGACAGTGAGCATGAGGATTTATGGAAAGATATACTGGGATCACTCTCAATGTTTTTCGAAGCAGTTTCGGAATCAAAATTTTCTTCCTATGTTGATATCTATTTGCTCTTCAAAAAGGTGCTCAGCAAAGAAATCACACACAACAAAAGAATTGTACTGATAGAACAACTGAATACACTATTGCAGCACATATTAGATAAAGAACATTTTATCCCTGAAATATATTATGCCCTTGCAGAGCGTTATTCCCATTTTCTCATAGATGAATTTCAGGACACAAACCACCTCCAGTGGAAAAATGTAGAGATACTTGCAGAAGAGGCCTTAAGCAGAGGGGGTACGCTGTTCCTTGTGGGCGATAAAAAACAGGCCATATATCGCTGGCGGGGCGGCAAATCCGAACTGGTGGATGAAGTGGCGCTGAAGTACAGCGCCTATCCTGTTTATGAGTTCAAACTTACAGAAAACTACAGAAGCGATGAATACATCGTAAAATTCAACAATACTGTTTTTGATGCTACCAATCTTAATTCCCTAATAGAATCTACCGCACAGGCCTATTCCCCTGAAAATATGCCAAATGTCATGGAAACATATGCTGATACTGCCCAGGTATTCATCAGTACAAAAGCGGATAAAGGATACATCAGCATCGAAAGAATGGTGGAGCAGGCAGATGCTCAAGAACAGGAATTGGTAAAGGATAATTTCAGTTCCCTCTCGAAAGATGAGAAAAATGAGATCACAAAAGACAGATTCCGGCAAGTGATCCGGCGCATAAAGGACAGGGGCGTTTTTCAGGATAAGGATATTGCCGTCCTTGTGAGGAGAAAGGAAGAGGCGCGCTTTATCGTCAGGATACTTCTTGAAACCGGTTTCAGCGTTGAATCGGAATTTACCGTAAACGTAAGGAATAACCATCTCGTAAAAGAGATGATAGACTTTTTAAGCTTTATTAATGCCCCGGATGATGATCTTGCCTTTGCCGGTTTTCTTACGGGCAGCATCTTTCAAAACAGAACATTGCTGCCTGAAGGCCGGATCATCCAATGGATTGAGCACAACAGGATAAAGGGCAATTCAGGCTATCTCTATGAGACGTTCAAAGAGTCCCATAAAAATATCTGGGATGAATATTTTGAATATTTTTTTAAACGTGCCGGGTATCTGCCGCTGTACGAACTTGTTGTACTCTTCCTGAAAAAGTGGCGGATACTGATAAACTATCCCGGGGATGCACCTTATTTTATGCATGTTTGTGAACTTATAAAAGAAAGAGAGGCACTTGAAGGCAATAACCTCAATAAATTCCTGCAATTCTGGAACGGAAATTCAAGTATATTCTTCCGGGATAGCCAGGAAGGAGAAAAGCCCTTCCTTTTAAATACCTTTGAAGGGACAAATGCCGTTAAGGTCATGACAATTCACCGGGCAAAGGGGCTTCAATTTCCCGTTGTCATCCTTCCCTTTTTAAAGCTAAATGCCTTCGGTGTTTCCGATGCAAGGAACAAGACAAAATATTTCGTAAGAGAAAAAGAGGACATGCATCTGCTGTATATAAAAAAGGACTTTACAAAATATTCGCAAAAGTTAAATAAAATCTATCAGGAAAAAGAAGCCGAATACCTCCTTGACGAACTTAATAATATGTACGTTGCCTGTACACGCGCTCAGAAAGAACTCTATATATTTCTGGGCGATTCAAAAAGGCAGAAAAACTATTTAATTGATTACCTCTTTCAAATTGAAGGTCTGAAGGCATATATACATGGCGATGTTATTGAAATGGGCAGGCAGACAAATGCAGTACCGCCGGAAGACGGGGGAAAGGAGACAGGAGACAAAACAAAAACAGACGCCGGGAGCCTGTTATTTGATGATTTGGGAGATGATATAAAATGGATGGAAAAAATCGGCACGAAGCTTGAAGGAGTGCCTGGTTTTTTTAAAGAGCAGTTGTTTGCAAAAAAGAAGGGCGATGTCATTCACTATATACTTTCCTTGATTACAAGGCTGCCCGATCAATATGAAGGGTTTTTAGATACATGTATATCTGCCGGTATAGCAAGATATGTATTTCATCCTTATGCCCGTGAGATTCGGAAAATGATTGTCAACGTCTTTCTAAACCTTGAATTTAAGAGGTTCTTCCAGCCGGAAGAAGGTGCGCTGGTATATACGGAAAAGGAGATTATAGACAGCCGCGGCAATGCCTATAAAGTCGACAGAATAACGATAACGGATGATTGCATTGATATTGTAGATTTTAAGACAGGCGAAACCCGCTCAGGGGAACATGCCCGTCAGATCATGCATTATGCCGGTCTAATTGAAAATATCCATCCGGACAAGCCAATAAAGAAATACATCCTCTATCTTGATGAGGGCGGGATAAAAGAGGTATGAAAAATATATACTCCATACCGTTCGGCTCTGATTTTATTGATGTACTTAAGGATTTTATCCTTGATCGCAGCAAAGACATATCAAGGGTTGCCGTTGTTTTTCCCGGCAAAAGACCGTCTCTCTATCTCAAGAGAAGGCTTGCGGAACACTTTCAAAGGCCTTTTTATCCCCCAACATTCTTCTCCATAGAGGAATTTATCGATTATATCGTAAAGCAGCGATATCACGACTATTCGGACATTGAATATGCCGACGCCATTTGGCTGCTGTATCAAACGGTTCAGTCATTAAAGGCCTTCAACAACCATGCCTTGAAGAATAAGGGTTTCGGGGAATTCTTTTCCTGGGGACACTACATGCTCGATTTTATCAACCAGCTTGACATGGAAAATATTCCGAATACAAAACTCCTTTCCCTGGAAAACAATGCAAAGATCGGATATGACATTCCTGAAAGCATAAATGAACTGCTGATGAATATAAGTATCTTAAGGGAGGAATTTCACGCATCGCTGAAAGAGCAAAAATGTTTTAGCCCCGGGTTGAAACATCTGTGCTCGCTTGAGGTCATTGAAGAGGTTGATTTCAGTGAATTTGAAATGATCTGTTTTGCAGGACTTTTTGCAGCAGGAGAGGTGGAGAAAAAACTTATTAAGACTATCTGTGAGAGAGGCAAAGGGGAAATCATCGTAGAAGGCAACCCCGAAGAATGGCCTGTATTAAAACAGTTTGTTTCATATCTCGGCGCCGGTATTGAACAGATTGAATGTCAAACTACAGAACCTGCACTTGTAAAGATGTATGCCGGATTCGATACCCACTCCGAGATTATGAAGGTACAGGAGATACTAAAAACAGTCAATTCAAAAAAAACTGCCATTATCCTCCCTTTGTCGGAATCGCTTTTCCCTCTCCTTACCTTTGCAATTGACAGGATTGACGCAAAATACAATATTTCCCTCGGATACCCTTTTTCGAGGACATCTGTTTTTGATTTGATTGCAAGCGTGTTGAATGCACAACTCACAAAGCGAAAAGGAGGCCTGTATTCAACAGGCAGCTACCTTCAGGTCGTCCTCCATCCCTTTATAAAAAACCTTGAAATACCGGAAAATATTAGAGCACTCATCTACTATATTGAAAAGTCGCTTACCGGCGATATTCGCAGCAGTATCTCAGGCAAACCATTTATAAGACTGGAAGAGGTTGAATCCATGCTGCAGGGGAAGGAGTCAATAACCGGCAATGCACGTGAAATCCTGAAAGAATTACAGGCAATGTTCTTTCAAAGTATTGAAAAAGCGGATAATTTATTCGAAATGACCGAAGCCCTGGAGAAGGCCCTTCAGTTCATTCTCGCATATACGCCTCTTCGCTCTTACGTGCTTTCAGGGGAGATATTCAAGCAGGTATATGAATCTCTTGAAAACCTGAAACATGCCGGGTTCTGCAGAGAAACCCTGAATCCTGATCAAGAGGAAAATAAAAGAATACTCTGCGACTTTATCCTGTATCATTTGAGAACAATCAATCTGCCTTTCGAAACAAAACCGATTGAGGATCTGGAGATCATCGGTGTCCTTGAATCGAGAAATATTGCTTTTGATACTGTAATTATGCTCGACGTGAATGAAGGGATCATGCCTCAGCCGAAAAAGATAGACCCGCTCATACCCTTGGGCATATATGATAAGCTCGGCATTCCATCGCCTGAATTCAATGAAGAGATCTACCGGTATTACTTTTACCGTCTCATTAAATCGGCAAAAGAGATACACCTGCTGTACATAAATGCGGAAGACAGACAGCGAAGCAGGTACATTGAACAACTCCTGTGGGAACATGAAAAATTGAAAAAACAACTTAACGTCATCCCCATAGAACATGCAGTCTATAAAGTCAATCTAAGACCCGGTATATACCTGCCTGAGATAAAAAAAACAGGCATGGTACTGCAACAACTCAGGAACATGGTCTATTCACCATCTGCAATAGACAATTATATAAAATGCCCGATACTGTTTTACTACAGCAACATCCTCAAATTTGAGGAAAAACGTTTTGTAACAGAGGATATAGATATAATGGACAGGGGGAATCTGATTCATCGGATTCTTTTTGATACCTTTAAGGGTTTTATGAATATGGAGATCGATCCTTTGCATTACAACGATATCCTTGAAAAGATGCATGAGGCAATTGAAAGTTGTTTCAAGGACAAGGTGGTTACAGGCGACTACTACCTTTTTAAAACACTGGCACTCTACAAGCTGGAAGGGTTTTTAAGAAAAAATGTCAAAAATGTGTCCGGACCGTTCATTATTCAATACCTCGAAGAAACAGTAAGAGGTGATATAAGCACAGGGGATGTACCCATTCGCTTTAAAGGGAGGATAGACCGGGTTGATTGCTCCCTTGACAGCAACTACATGATAATTGATTACAAAACCGGCAATACAAAAGAATATTCACAGAATATCCTGAAAAAAACAGATTTCAGCTCCATTGACGATATCCATAAACATATTGAATCCTTCCAACTGCCTCTTTATGTGTATCTGTTTCATAGGATGTTCTCCGTGCCGATAAAAGACATCAATGCAAAGCTGGTGCTTCTTAAAAACAATGAAGAGGAACTGCTCTTTGAAGACAACCGGGATATCGACAGAGTATCAATGCTGGGCATGTACATGGATGGAGTAAAGACTGTTTTAACGGACATACCGGACAGCTCGAAACCCTTCAAACCTTTTGACGACAACGCATGCAGTACATGTCCATTTATCGGTCTTTGTCACCTGTAAAAACTGTTTCAACTCTGCGATCTCCGCGTACCCGAACGACCGCAAGGGAGTGGGCCTGTCCCCGTAAGGGGGGGCGAGAGGAAAAGGCATTAAAGACATTGTCTCTCGCAGAGCACGCAGTGTACGCAGAGAAAGACAGGTATATCTGTGAGCAGTATCCTGAGACTGACTGATCCTGCTCACATTTCATGCCCCTTCGGGGCAGAAGGA
>JAPLKC010000026.1 GCA_026388255.1 Pseudomonadota bacterium
TAAAACTCTATCCTTACACCTGCATTGACACTTTGTGCAACATACTTGCTCTCACCGATCTGCGCACCATAGTTGACTGAGAGGGAAAGGGCATTCTTTGTTACTACGGTAATACCTGCCCCGAGAGAGAGGGAGCTTCTGTCCGGGGATGCTGTCGCAACACTGAAGGGAGAACTTCCCTGTGCCAGTTGTCCCGTTACGCTCTGGCTATCCCGTGCAAACTCATATCCGTAGGAAGCGCGGATACCGGGTATAACAAGTGCATTATCTGTCTGCCAGGCATAGGATAATTTAGCCCCAATATTTCCCTGGATGGATTCGATGTTCTGTTTATCCACATCAAGACTTATAGCGCCTGCCCCCCGCTCGGTATAGCCGTCTATGCCAAGTTTGATATACTGGAGGGACATGGTGGGGGTGATCATCCATTGCTTTACTTTGAACTCATGTCCCATACCTCCATAGGCGTTGAATTGATTACCCCGGGGACGTGAAAAAGCAGTGCGGTCAAGACCGGGAAAGACGATCCTGCGGGTATTATCGTAGTTTGAAAGACCGTAACTTATCTGGCCGTCTATGAAGAACTCCTTCCGGTAGTAGGTACCGTAGGCGCCGAAGGCATAACTGTCTATTTTCACCTTACTGCCGTTATTGTCTACATTCCCTTGTGAGTTGCTCATACCCAGCATAACACCGGCAATGAAGTTCTTTGTAAAACGGTAATCGCTTCCCATGGTAATACCTGCAGTGGTAAAGTTGTATCCTAAGTAATCGGAGGTATCCTTCTGGTCTCCTGCAACAGCATCTCCCTTTATAAATAAACCCCAGCGGTCATTCATACCTGAAGGGATCATGCCTGTGAGATCGGAGCCTGCACCGGCAAGGAGGATAGGTTTTGTTCCCTGTCTCAAGGATAACCCGCTTACGCTTATCCCCTGCATGCCATATCTCAGATCGCTTAAACGATCGGAGATGTTGCTGCTCTGGAACCCGGCAGCAGCAATACCCATGCCGTATTGTGCTTCAGAGCCTTTCGGGGCAAGCTGATCTAAGGCATATGCTGCCTGGCTGTAAGCAGGAAGAGCATCGAGGACGGTTAAAACAGTATCGAGATCACCTGTTGCCGTATTTCCTACGGAGTTGAGCATAGAACCCATTGCCCTCTGGTTCACGGTAAGGTAAGAGAGAAGGTTCTGATTGATGTAATCTCTTTCCACCATGAGATATATCTGGTTCGGGATATCATACTTGGGCTTGAACATTACTGTGGGGGTAATATTGGTGAGAAGGGAAGTGAACTGTCCTGTTACCCCTGATGAGGCGGTAAGGATAGTGCCGAACTTCGTCTTTATTGCCGGGATATAGCCCCCTGTCCATGAGGTCTCGAGGATGCCTTTCAAGTCAGCAGCGCCGTTTATGGCAAGGAGATCGTTGCTTGTCGGGGAGGCTATCTCGATTAAGAGCTTTCCTTGAGTGTCCTGATAATAGTCGCCGGTTATGGTAATGGTACCGATGGAGTTACCCGGTTTTATCGTACCTGACGAATGGTAGAAGCCATAAGGGGCAATAATTTCACCGGTACCGGAGACAATGCCGCCATCAAGGTATAAAAGCCCATCTTCGGGATCTTCGTCGTCTGAATCCCTGGTAGACATCTTAACTTTACCATTGACATTCAATTCTCCGCTTGTAACTCGGATCTTTTCGCTCACCTCAAGGGTTGTATTCGTTTGATTCTTAAAGATATCGCCGGAGTTTTGTAATGTCATGGATTTGGCCTTGATATTATCTGTCTGTGTTGTGGCACCCCCGGTGCTTAAGACTATCTTGCCCATAAGCAAGGTAACTCCGTAACTTTTCCATGTGCCCACGTTATTGTTTACGGTATCGCCCATGTTGATGGTCCATGTGCCGCTTGTCTTGTCTGTTCCGCCAAGCGGGTCCTCTCCCCAGAAGGCATTGGTAAGGAATGTCCAGCTAAAGTTTGTAACACTTGTGGTATCCTGCTTGTCGGAGGCAAGGCTGGATGTGGAATAAAAAAGGCAGCTTTTTGTTGTGTATGGGGATGTGACACTGGCCGTCAGGTCACCACGCTTTGAATGGGTAAAATTGAGATCAACCTCTACACCCTCAAGAGGCTGCCTCAAGGAGGCGGTCAACTCTGTTGTAGTCAGGGTAAAGGACTTACTTGTCCCGCCGACACCGGAGGTGCTGATTTTTGCAATAGATTCATTTACTGTCTTGGTCCCCGTGGCATAAGATGTCTGAGGGGTCACATAGGTGACTTTTTTCACGGTCTCTACAAACTTGCCGGCATCGATGTTGCCGAAACCGTAATTAGGATTAAACCAGTTGCCTCCCCCGTTTTTAACCCATCCCGTATCAGTGGAGTCGACTTTGGTACTTGTCAAAACAAGGACATGTTTGGCAATACGAACATCCATAGCGGGGTTTGCCTCTTTCCCTAATGCCAGTATGCCGGAGACGAGAGGCGCCGATGAGGATGTACCACCGAATGTGGCCGTGTAATTGGTATTAGGAAAAGTATCATCATAATCACCCTGTTTGTTTGAGTCGGAATACTTATTGTACCCGTAATCATCACCGGTGCGGTCTGTGGTGGTAACACCGAATCCTTTATAATCGCTACGGTTTGAAGGGGCCGTAACAAAAACGCTTGCTCCATAACTGCTGTAATCGGTATACTTGCCGTCGCTGCCCAGGGCTGCTACATTAATGACATCCCTGTAACTGTTTGCTATAGTTTTGTTTGTATCCTCATTTGCTTTACCCCTGTCATTGCCTGCGGAAAATACATGGATTACCCCGTTGGCCGCCGTCTTGGCCAGAGACTGCAAAACTATGCTTTCCTCGCTGACAAAGGGTGCTTTTGCTCCGTAACTGTGGTTTTTAATGGCTATTTCAGGTTTGGTCTTCATTGTAAACTTTCCTGTATTCTTATCGAACGTTACCCCGCTCCCCCATATATAGGCATTAAATTCATCCTCATCTGTCTGGTCACCGCTCAAAAGACGCATCCCCGCGATAGTGGCGTATGGAGCAGCCCCGGTACCGCCGATCTTGTTACCCCCCCTGGCAGCGGCCACTCCCGCGACAGAGGTGCCGTGGTTATCTTTCAGGAGCACCGGTCCCTGTGTCTCCGATATATTACCGTTCAAAAACGAGCGGCTCAATTTGGTGCTGTAATTATCCTTAAGATCTTCTTGTGTTCCTTCTACACCGTCGTCAATTATCCCTATTACAACCCCCTTTCCCGTATATCCCAGATTCCATGCACCTTTTAGATTTGCATCCACAAGGGAATTTTTCATGGTTTCATTTCTTTCCAGTGATTTGATATACACGGTTATCTCCGAGGGTGCTGTGTTTTGCAAATACCACTGCCCCGGGAAGTACTTATATGTATCGTCTTTTTCGTTGTACAGGAAAAAAGGGTCGTCCGGTACAAAAGGCGTTAGTGTCGCACCTGAAAGAAGCAGAGGAAACAGCATTAAAATAATGCCGCCAATAATATTTCCGATGCAAAATCTTAAACCCCTATCAAACCGCATATCGCCCCTACTTTATGTTTGTTACATGTTTTATTATAGCTTACTACTTTTGACATCCGCACCTTTTGAGATATATAAACCCAAATAATACATTTGCCCTCAGTTAGTCCTTAACAAAAATTCTCCTTTAGGCAATGCACTTGGAAGTCGAATCTACCTTTTCATATTCCATTCACGCCAAGTTTTTTTCCGATGTCTTCCTTCAGAGCCTTTTTGTCGGCCTTTCCGATATTTGTAAGGGGGATCTTTTCAATGAATTCGACCCGTTCCGGTAATTGCATAACTGATGCCCCGGAGCCTCTCAGATAGGCAATGAGTTCCTCAAAGGAAAGGGCTGCCCCTTCTTTGAGCTGTATGTAGGCGCATATACGTTCACCCAATGTCTTGTCAGGCATGCCAATGACGGCAACATCAGCAACGGCGGGATGGGAGCTGATCAATCGCTCGATACCTACCGCGCTTATCGTTTCTCCGCCGCGCAGGATGGTTTCTTTGATTCTGCCTGTAATCATGATAGTGCCGGATTGGTCAATCTTTGCAAGATCACCGGTTTTGAAGAACCCGTCCTCAGTAAATGTTAACAAGTTATCTTCATGGGATTTAAAGTAACCGGTAAAAATATTCGGGCCCTTTGTGGTAAGTTCTCCTTCATGATCAGGCGGGACTTCCTGTCCGTTCTGATCAACGATCCTGAATCGCGCATAAGGGCAGTCTATTTTGCCTACAGTGGTACAAATTGTCTCTATGTCTGCGTCGAGACGTGTCATGGAGCCGGAGCCTTCTGCGGAACCGAAGGCATTTACAAATTTACAGTTAAGTTTATCATAAATGCTCCTTACCAGTTCCGGGGTACTGGGAGCGCCGCCTGCATAAATTTTCTTAAGAGAGCTGAGATCGTATTGTTTTAAATTATCAAGGGTTAACATTCTCTGAACAAGAGCAGGCACAGTGGGGAATGCCGTTACCTTTTCCCGTTCTATAACACTGCAGATATCCTGAGCCTCTGTTGAATCGGTGAGCACATATTTTGCAAAGTTAAAAAAGGCTCCTCCCACACCGTTATGCATAGCTTGTGCGTGGCTGACAGGAGCAGCGGTCAGCACAACGTCATTACTTGTTATCTCCCAGGCCCTTGAATGATACTCAACGCTTGCAATGTAGTCATTGTGTGTCCTTGGAACGGCTTTGGGCAAGCCCGTTGTACCGCCTGTAAGAAGTATCATCGAAACTTCCATAGGATCAGGGCGTCTGGCTGCAAGCCCTGCAAGGGATGAGGACGTCAACTTTCCTTCATCAATCAGTTTCTCCAGCGGTATAAAGGCCTTGTTTTCCTGTGCCCTCACCGATATGAGATGCTTGAGTTCTTTATTTTCCTCCATTACCTGCTGTATGATGGGCAGAAAATCGATTTTTTTGTACTGTTCGGGACCGATCCATGCTACGGGATGTGTCAGGCTGCAAATATGCTTGATTTCTGCAAGACCATGGCGTGCAATGAGAAGGACTGTTATTGCCCCTATTTTTTGCAGCGCGTAAAAAGTGATTATATACTCATGCCAGTTTGGAATCTGAAGCAAGACAAAATCCCGTTGAGCTATCCCCAACTCTATAAAGCTCACTGCAAGACGATCTACCTTTTCGCGCAGTTGCTCATAGGTAAAACTCGCATTATCGTCTGCGAGACATTCTTTTTGAGGGTAGATATCGGTAGCTTTGTCGAACATATCTCCCCATGTAAGACCCAGCCAATACCTGTACTTGTTGTATCTTTCAATATCTTCCTGTCTGTACGGTTCAAATCCTTCTATGGGCATGTGAAACCTCCTGAGTTTTTGAAATGTTAATTCTCATGGTGCAATAGCTTTGTTTTAATCTATATTTGTTCAAAAATGAAGTTTTATCTAACCGATTGATCCCTGTTTTGTCCAATTTTATTTCATTTTTCTGTTGTTTAAATGTGATGTCATTGAAATTATTGGGTTTATTGCCTCTTGCGCGCTTTGCTAAGGTTAATCCGTAATGAAACCTAATCAGTGCATTTTATTTTCTTAGGGTTTTTTATTTGAGTGGGCAGCGGTATGGAAGAAATACTCATCTGCTGTTATCTGTTGATGGATAAGTACGGCTTTATCTATATCATCATGATTTGTTTGATTTTATTTTTTTGAATGTGTAATATCTTGTACATAAAAACATTAAACTAAGGGGGAGTAAAAAATGGCAACAAAGAAAACAGTAGAAAGTCCGGAATTTTTGTACCTGCCTCTGGGAAGTATTATCGTGGAAGAACAGGTTCGCACAGGTATTGACACAACAAGCGAGTCCTTTAAAGCTCTTATGTTGTCAATTAAAGACAAGGGTGTATTAGAGCCTGTACTTGTAACGCAAAGAGATGACAGATATCTTTTGCTCTGTGGGGAAAGACGATATCTGGCAGCGCAAAAACTGGGATTGGAAACTATTCCGGCAAGGGTAGTTAATGCCGTTACTCAAAAGGATGAAATACTGGCCATCCAATTGACAGAAAATCTCCAACGGGAAGACTTAAATCCTATAGATCAGGCCAAAGGCATACTTGCATATATTCAGGCAAAATATCCTGACAAAGGGTACAATTTGGATGGGGTAATTAACGAGCTAATGAATTACAACCTGAAACCAGAAAAGGTATCGGAGACTATGACGGAAACAGTTTCCGTCATAAGCAAAATCGCTGGAAAGTCAACAAGGACGATGCTTAACGTGATATCACTTTTAAAACTGGTTCCTAAAATTCAGGAGGTAATTTCGAATGGAACACTGCCTGTTTCGCAGGGATATCTCTTTGCCGCGAACATCGGAAGTCCTGACTTTTTTACCATATTTGATGAAATAATGGAGACGCCTGTAACCAATGCAAAATTAGAAAAGATGCTTACCGCATACAAAAAAGCCAAACCTAAATCAACATCAAGACCCATACCCATTAAAAAGAAGGTTGCCGTCTTACAAAATGCAAAATCATATTTTGAGAAAAAGACCGGGATGTATGCGAAACCTGAACTTCAGACATTCCTTGATGAACTGCGGGTTTTAGTATCTTTCATGGAAGAGCAGTTTCAGAAAGCCCCGGCAACTGTACCGGATAACATAGCAACCAAGAAGCCGTCGGTATCGGTGTAACATGCGCGTTTTCGGCGACTGCAACTACAAGCCCTTACCCAAAATGGTAAGAGTTTGCAGTTGACCTGATGAGAAGGGTAGAGAAAATCCTGAGAGCAAGGATTACCTAAAGAAATGCGGCTGTTAAGTTCTTATCGGGGTGAGTCTTTTTAACACCTACGAAGTTAGTATGTGGTTTTTAATTCACAGCCGGGTATTACGGAACGAAAGATAGCAACATACGACTCACCGGGAGGAGTCGCATATGACTCCAATCCGGTGGAGCCGATAGTTAGCAAATCATTGTTATCATTAACCTTACAATAGTTATCTCTCATTAGGAATTCAAATGTCAACAGCCTGTTGGAAAACTTTCTTTCATCATAATGTTTGCCGGCAAATTGAAGCAAAACCTTGTGCACACAACAATAAGAACAGAAAAGATTGGTATGCAGCCGAATTGTTCCATTATCAGCCAGCCGGTATCATGATCTTTCCAAAACCCGGCGAATGGCGGCAGCCATCTCTGTAGGTTTTATTGGCTTCCTTAGTATTTCCCTGATACCGGCCTTGCGCGACGCCTCTTCGATGTCTTGATGGACATAACCCGAACAGAGAATTACGGGAATGTTAATGTTACTCTCCTCCATCTTTTCTGCAATCTCAATACCTGTAAGGTTCGGCATGGTATAATCGGTTATAAGGAGGTCGAAGTCGGCGGAATGGCTTCGTAACGTTTCCAGTGCCAGCAGGCTGTCTGTGAAGATTGTGACTTTGTATTCGAGGATGGTGAGTATGTCCAAAAAGGCGCTGGCTATTTGTTTCTCATCATCGACAAGCATTATTCTTTCGCTTCCATGGGGGAGATTGTCTGATGCATCATTGTCGGCAAGCTTCATTTCTAACGAGACAACGGGCATAATAATATCAAAGGTTGAGCCTCTATTGACTTCACTGGTTATGATGATGGTACCGCTTATTTTCCTTACAATACCGTGGATGAGGGAAAGACCTAATCCTGTCCCATCCCCTTTCGGTTTTGTTGTAAAGAATGGATCAAAAATGTGGTCAATTATTTCCGGCTTTATGCCGCACCCTGTGTCTGACACCCTGAGAAGGACATATTTCCCCGGATGAATATCAGGATGAAGCTTTGCGAATGTTTCATCCACATCCATATCTTCAAGGGTTATATCAATCACACCTTTAGTGTCCTTCATAGCATAGGCAGCGTTGGTACAAAGGTTGACGATGAGTTGGTGAATCTGTGTCGGGTCAGCAATGATAACAGCGGTGCTTTTCAGATTGGTCAGCAATTCGATAGTGGAGGGGATTGATGCTCTGAGAAGTTTTATTGCTTCATTGATGATATATTTTGGCATAATCTCCTTGAGTTCCAGTTCCGTTTGCCTGCTGAAAGTAAGAATTTGTTTGACCAGGCCCCGGGCTCTTTCCGCTGCCTTCAGCACTTCTGAAACATACCTTTTTGCCCTGGCCGGATCGTTTTCTTCGATCAATGCCAGTTCGGCATATCCGAAGATCCCGCTTAGAATGTTATTGAAATCATGTGCAATACCCCCGGCCAGTGTTCCTATGGCCTCGATCTTCTGGGCTTGACGAAGTCTTGATTCCACCGTCAGTTCATGGGTTATATCCCGGCAGATCTCAAGATAGTTGAAAATATGCCCCTTCCTGTCCTGAAGTGGAATGATAATCGTTTCCAGTATAGCCGATCCAGAGGCGTCTTTATTGATTTTGAGACGGCCTGTCCACATATTGTGCGAGTCAAGGCAACGCCAGATCTCTTCCTCTGGAGTATCATTGACATTTGCTAAGAGGGGCTGTGTGCCTATGATTTCCCCGGAAGGCCGTTGCATCAATTTTTCCATGGCGAGATTGACAAACTCGATTCTCTTGTCATGTCCTATCATGGTGACCATTTCTCCTGAATGGAGCGTCACCTGTTTGAGGGTTTCGATGGCCCTCTGAGCCGGAGTGCTTATTTTCTGCGATAGAATAACAATGCTGACCACGGTAATGGCAAGAAAGATGAGGCCGACCAGAATAATCATGTTATCAGCCCCGGTTCTTCTTTAGTCTTGAAACGGAAGTCTTTGTCGGGATGGATAATGATCGGTTTTTTGGCATCAACAAGGTAAGCGTACCCTGTTTCGCCCAGCTTCACGGCGTTTATAGGGTCGAGTATGAATTTGATGTGCTGGAAGACAACTGCGGCTCCCACAAAGCCATGCTTTTCCGAGACGATGGGTGCGCACAGAGCAATGCCCATATCCCCCGTTGCCCTGTTGGCTACTAAAGGAATACTTATATTGGCCTTGCCGGCCTTTGCAGTAAGAAAATACGGACGGTCGGAAAGATCAAGGCCGGCACGCTTCACATCGTCGGCATCAGCCCGGACAATGCCGTTCATGTCTGTTACAAAGAGCGAACCTTGATGTGCTCCGCTCAGGTGAAAGACATCCTCCAATCTCTTCTGGATAAAGCGGTAGTTGCCCGAAGCCGCTGCCGCTCTTATTTCCGCATCACGAGCGACGGCGGAAACGAAATTGAACTCCCTACTGAGCGCGCTCTGCGCAAGACCGGACAAATCAACGGCAATCTGCTTTGCTTTTTCTTCGGACAGGCGATCGAGGGAGCGGGACAATTGAGTATATGTCACGACTCCGGCAAGGATAAAAGGTATTACTACGGCGGCGATACCGCCGTATATCATCTTGGCACGAAGACCCATACTCTTGAACATAGTCAAAATCTGCACCTCGCAATGATCATTGCTGCGTCAAACAACCGTTCCGGAGTAAGAAGACATGCATGTTCTCTCAGCGTCTATAGATTCGGTTCAAAAATTATTTCAACTCTAATCCACCGAATGATTTTTGTCAATCATAATAAGAGGAAACATATGGCAGTTTAATGGTGTGTCTGTGAAAATGGGGGAAGATAAAAAATCAAAGGACGGGTGGAAGCGAGGGTTTCTCAACTTATCTGTTTTAGCTCTTAACTTTACACCTCTTATTTATTTACCTAATCCTGCAAATATTTTGCAACCAAAAACTTTTTACCAATTCATTAAATGCCATTTGTAACCGAGCATATGAAGTGCTGAAATCAAAAACTCTCTTTCAGGCAGAAACTGCGAAGCCAAGTACCTTAGGCAAAAAACGCATTGTGTAGCCATGACACACCATTTGATGGCTGATGCCTATACCTACAGTGTACGAATAAATTAATAAATATCAAAAACGACAAGCTTGACGGGAACGGCGCCATTCAAAAACGATGCTTTCTTTTGAGGTTTCAATCCTATTTCATTCAAAGGTGATGATACGGGCGCGAGAATCCCGCAGCGCCAACCCTTAAAGTAATTTTTTAGGTGGTCGCCGATGGCGCGCAAAAAATCCGCACTAACATCTTTTTCCGTCATTCTCACGCCATAAGGAATATTGGCAATCAGGAGTCCGTGTTCAGCCGGTTTTTCTGTGTTAAAGAAGTCTTTTGTTTCAAACTGAACAATTTTATTTAATTGTGCATTGGTGACGGTTTTTTTGGCGATCTCGACAAATTGATGCTCGATATCAGAAGCAAATATTCCCACATTTGCGGGCTTTTCAGACGCACGTGCCTGACTCTGAATGTTCTCCCAAAGTCCTGAATCAAAATCAAGCAGATATTCAAAGCCAAACCCACCTTTCTTCCTGTGTATCAACGGAGCCCGATTGATTGCAATCTGCGCGGCTTCGACGACGATCGTGCCGCTGCCGCACATGGGATCAAAGAAACTCATGGTCCCGTCGTATTCACAGGCCGCGAGAAGTGCCGCGGCCAGCGTTTCCTTCAAGGGAGCCGGGTGGCCATCAACCCGGTATCCCCGCTTATGAAGGCTCTCAAGAGAGGTATCGACGCTGACCATAAGGCGTTTGTTGTGTAAATAACCTGTGATCCCGATAACGGCGTCCCGGGAACTTTGGTTGGGTGTGATTTTCAGATGATGTTGAAAACAATCGTTGATTGCTTCGCGTATTTTGCTGCCGATCAAATGATTGGGGATATTGCCCTCGTCGTTGGAAGCGAACACATTGATACTGATTGGATGTTTGTGTGAAAAGAGTTCGTCAAAGCGAATCCTCTTAGCTTTGTCAAAGATAATGGTAGGAGATTGGGCCGGGATTTCTTTTAAAACCCGGCAAATTCGGCTTGCCAGGCGTGAGTGTAAGTGAGCCTTGTAAGCGACTTCCTTCGAAGCAGAAAAGTAAACGACCCGATAGGCAATCTGTATGCCGGTTCCGCCAATTAAAGCTATTTCTTTTGCTAAAAGGCCCGTTAGTTCATCGGGGCAAGTTGCATAAAGCTGATATTCCAATTTAGTCTCCATGAATTATTTTAATAAATGTGATCTCACCCCTAATGTATTAAGTCCTGGCTGCTGAAGTATAGGTTAATTCTACTTGATCAGGAACAGGATGTCAACGCAACCAAGTTTTCCTTGCCCGCTTTACTGCCCTTGACTCAACAAAAAATGTGCTTATAATGATTCAATGATATTATATTTTCATCTTGATGAATACAAGATGTCAATTATAAGGGTTCTGGCAGTTGTTTGCGGGATCTTCCTCCTTGCTGCTTGCAGCGCATCGAGAACCGAAAATAAATGTGTAAATACTAAAAAGGAGAACAACGATATGACATCAGAAATGGGAAGTCCTGGACGCAACGTTCTGCCTCTCAATACAGAGATACCGATGCCTGCGGGGCAGGAGACGGCAATATTCGGTATGGGGTGATTCTGGGGTCCTGATGCCCGGTTCGGGCATAATAGCGGTGTTCTCCGTACTCAAGTCGGATATGCAGGAGGAACAAAGATAAATCCTTCCTACCACAGCCTTGGAGACCACACCGAGACAATACGTATTTATTATGATTACAATAAGGTTTCTTATGAAGAACTCCTGGAAATCTTCTGGGCCAACCATGACCCATTTGCGCGATCCTGGTCAAAGCAGTACAAGTCCATTGTCTTTTACCGTAATGATGAGCAGAAAAGGCTTGCTTTTGAAACAAAGACAAGGCTTGAAGAGAAATTAAAACAGAAAATATATACGGAGATTGTCCCGGAGAATGGGTTTTACCCTGCGGAGGATTACCACCAGAAATATTATCTCAGGAACAGTACGGAGTTGATGCGTTTCTTTAAGGATATTTATCCGGAAGATGCTGATTTTGTGGCATCCACCGCTGCGGCCCGCATCAACGGATATATCGGCGGTTATGGAAAAGGCCCGGAGCTTGAAAAGAATTTAACCGGAATAGGATTATCTCCCGAAACTGTTAAAAAACTTCTTGTTGTTTTAAATGGAAAGCAGCATCACTGAGTGGGCTGCATCTACAGCAAAGAACAGAGTCATTAAGAGGAGGTGAGCAGAATGACCCAGTGGCAATGTGAGAAGTGCGGATATACCTTCGGGGCGGATGCGCCTCTTGATCGATGCCCTTCGTGCAAAGAAACTTGCACCTTTCGCGATGTAACCTGTTACACGCCTGATTGTGGAGGGCCGGGGAATGTTGATCCGCAAATTATATCGGAGAAAAAGGGCGGCATCGGGAATAAGCGATAAAAAAGTGGAGTACGGGACAGAGGAGCGCTGGACAGGATGTCCTTTAAAATGATATATCAGCGAAGGGAGATTACTGCATGGAGGAGAATAAAAGAGAGATGAAAGGACCTGAAAGGCTTAACAACAAAGACATAAGAGCCATTATATTCGATATTGATGGTACCCTTGTTGATACATTCGAGGTTTATCAAAAGGTGTTTAATAAAGGTATTGCTCAGTTTGGTGTGCCGCCTGCGACACAGGAGGTTTTGCGCGATTATCTGGCAAAGGGATTAAGCCTGCGTCAGATCTTAGAGAAAGTATTTCCATACCCGATAGATGATGATACCTACGCAACGTGCAGGACAGAGATTCTTGAGCTTTTCCAAAAAGCGGAAATTGGAGAAGTGAAAGCTTTTCCGGGAACAGAAGAATTGTTTGGTCATTTACAACAGAAAGGTATAAAAATTGGTATTGCTACAGGAAGAATGTCATCCAACGAGGATGAATGGACCAGATTCAGGAAATTGGGACTTGACGGGTATATAAGTGCCATAGTGACCTCAAAGGAGATAAAATTCAGAAAGCCGTCCCCCGATGTTATTATTGAATGCGCAAAGAGACTCGATGTTCCAGCGGAGACATGTATTGCAATAGGAGATACCGTATCGGATATACACGCTGCAAAACAGGCAGGGTCCCTTGCAGCAGCAGTTACTACCGGTCATGAGGATGAAGATAATCTTTTAAGAGAGCATCCCGATTTTCTCTTTCATAGTGTCGGTGATCTTGCCCTCTACCTTAAGCAGAACCTGCCGGACGCACAATCATAATATAATAAGACATCCCTTTAAAATTGTTATGAATTTGCTGGATGGTGCTTGCACAAATATGACAGAAAATAGAAATCAGGTGTTTTTGCAAGGGTATCTGAATTTGTTTTTGACTATTCACTGTTCACTAACGACTATTCACTGTAGTTAAGATCCGAGATATGCTTCACGAGATACGACCGGCAGAAAGAGCCGCCTAAGGTGTGATTTGTTGTTTTACTGCAGCAAGCCCCTTTAGTCTCTCCGCCTTCTCGCTGTAATTCCTATAGAGCTTCAGATTGCCTTCAGCTCTGGAGCATTCTGCAAGTTTAAGGCAAGCCAGGATTCTTAGAGGATCGAGTGGAGCATATTTGCTAAGAAATTTATCCACGTCCATTAAAAGTTTAACGGACTCAGCAAACCTTCCTGTTGCTTTGTAAAAATTTGCCATTTCAATTTTATACATCTGATTGTAAGGAAATAGCTCCGTTGCCTTAACAAGATATCTTTCTGATAACTCGTGCTTACCGGTATTGAAGTAAAACTTTGCAATGCCGATATATATTTCGCCATTAACACTATTTAAATTTAACGCTTTTAAGTAGTACTTTTCCGTATCTTGCGACAATTGTTCGCTTTTCTGCTTAGATGACATATATATCTGACTTAAGAAATCGGCCATACTTTCCTGGACCATTGATGAAGCGTAACTAAAAGAAGAAGCATAAAACAAATATTTGTAAGCCCCGTCTATATCCTGACTTTCAACAGTATTTTTTGCCTTATTTAAATAGTAAAAACCGATATATTGTGGAACTATCAAAGCAAAGAAGAAAATCAGGATTGAATAATTGGCAGCTTTTTTCATCCATGCCTTGACTTCAATAAAATTAATCGTACTATCCGTCTCTGTAACTATTAAAGCAGCGAGGGTATAAAATATCACCTGAAAGGGAGGAGCAGGGAAATTATACTCAACAAGGTTATGAAATAAATATGCAAACAGCGCAGCTTTAAAAAAATAATTAGTTGAAAATATAGATCTTTTTAACACAATTATGACAAATAACGCAAAGAATATAAAACCGATTATGCCTAATTCAACAAGTATGTTAAGAAACATATTGTGCGTATGGACTTGCATTCTTTGCAGATAAGGATTGGCTATTGTTTTAATAAGGCCGAGATATGAATTTATGCCATGGCCGAAAAAAGGTGATTTTAAAAAAAGCTTTAACGTATCCTGATGTTGATAGTATTTTTGAACAATACTTTTGGTTCCCTTTTCCAAGGTGGCATTTACAGGTGAGATTGCGTTATGTTGCACTGTCATAAAAAGATCCAGGATATACGGAAAAATCAGATAAAATGCAAATGCAACAGAAGCCCCAAAAATTAGACGGATAAATGCCTTTTTTTCTTTACTTTTAAATAAAAAATATAAAACTACAAGAAGCGACAAAAACATAGAAAGTATCCCGGCCCGTGATGTTGACATTAGATCTGAAAATATCAGAAATGATGTAATCCAGACCAGGGACGTCTTTTTATATTTCCAGTATAAATACATGGATAAAGGGATAAGTGGCGTAAGAAAACCGGAATAGGTATTCGGATTATAAAAAAAACCTTTAGGAGTATCATGGATTGCCTGAAATGCTCCAAGGGCAGCGTTTATAACACCGCAAAAAACGAGAACAAAAAGCAGTCTGTCTTCCCAGTTCTCATAATTTCTTAGCATTAAATAAAGCAGTCCGCCGGATAGCAAGGAAGACGAAAACATAATAGAAGCCCATTTATCCTCAGCCCATAAAGCAGATGCTGCTGCATAGAGAGAAAAAATCAAAACAACAAGCACATCTTTTTTTATTTTTATAGAAGGAGAAAACCACAAAAAGAGGATAATTGTGAGAATAAAAAATATTAGAATTCCATATGCCGGAGATAAATAGCCGCCTAAAAGAGAAGCGTATGCGGCAATGCACAAGAGCATAATGCTTTTCATTTACGCCTCTTAATAATATAAACAGATAAAGCTATACCGATTATTGTCAGAAAGGCGCCTGAATAAAAGGAAAGCGGTACATACTTTAAAACAACGGAATGCTTGCCCTTTGGGGCTTCAATTGCCCGGAAAGCAAGGTTTGCCCTGTATATCCTGGTCTGTCTGCCGTCAATGTATGCCTTCCAGCCCGGATAGAATGTATCGCTTACATATAAAAACATATCCTTATCAGCCTCATATTCCAGGATAACCGTGTTAGCCAGATATGACACCAGTTTTACTTTACCTTTATGCTCATTTTTAGTTTTTTGATTTTTAATTTCAGGTCCTCGAGTTCTAACTGTTATTTTATTATTTTTTATATCAACAGGCTTGCTGTCTTTGATAACAAGATTATTTTTATTGCCTTCAGTATCAGTTATCAATATTAATTCCTTTTTCAGATCAATACTTTTATCCTTAAGTTTTTCAATGGCTGTTGCTTCGTTATTTACAAAATGAATCTTGTCAAAAAGGAGAAACCTGTCGGTATGCGCCAAATACTCATAAAGATACACCTTTTTCCCGCCAATTTTAATACTGTTAATAGTTTTAAATTTATTGTCTTTAATTTTATAAGATGCAATTAAATATCGGATGCCGGATGCGTCAAGTCCCCTTTTCGCCTCTTCAATGGTACCAGTGCCAAACATTGTGTTTAGGAATATCTCATTTTGTTTTACTCTCAATACTTCAGAGCCGCTGGCAGCATATAACCCGAATATCGGTGCATATGCTGCAGCCAGAATTCCCCGGTCTTGAGGAAATTTATTAAATTCAGCATTTGTTTTTGGCGTAACAAAAAAACGTTCGGTATTTTTGGAAGTTATGAGATTATTTAAAAAATCATGATTTTCCATATATGCTTTCCATGGGATAGTGGCATAAAAGCTATAACTGGCGAGAAATAGGTCTGTTGTTAATAAAATAAGCAGTATCTGCAGAACAATCTTTTTATGTTTTACCCTGAGATATATAAGTAACATGAGACAAAAGAGAAATGAAAAAAAGAGAAATCTTTTGACATTATGGAGATTAAAATTAATATCATGATACGCAGGGGGTTTAATCCCAATTTTATCAAGAAAATTATATATATTATCATTGAAAAGGACAACATATCCCCAGATAAGGACCAGTATAAATCCGAAATAAAATGAAATATATACGACATTTTTTACCCGCCCTGTATTTTCAGCTATACCTTTTCTGAAAACATCAAGGCCAAGACCTGATGTAACTGCAATAACAAAGAAAAAGACAAAGAGGAATTTCACAGGATATCGAACACTGCTGAAAGGAGGAATATGATATAAAAGTTTGTACAGCAGTGTATTGCCTCCAAGAGCAAATAAAAAAGATATAAAGATGAGCGTTATAAAGATCCATTTCCTTCTGTCTCTGGATACAAAATAAAATGAAGATAAAACAAAGGGGATAACGCCAAGGTACACCGTTTTTAACCATGATTGGTTTTGCCAGTATTTTTGAGTGTCCAGCATATAACCATAAAAATCCGGTAAAAAAAATTGTATAAAATCCTTCCATGCAAAAGACCATATTGTTGCCTCAAAATAACTCAAGCCGCTTGCCCGTATGCTGTTTGTTTTTAATTCGTAAAAGGGAAACAACTGGATTGAAGAAAGAAGCATAAATAGCAATATAACAAGAGAGATAGCAATTGCCCTTTCTTTTATTCCCTTCCATATTGTATTAATGAAACCCGAAGGGGTTTCATCGGTTGTAAATAAATTGAGAAAGATTGATATGATTATTAATACAAATATTGTCATAATAACAATCTCAGGCGCTCCGGCAAGGAACTGCATGGTAAGCGAAATTGCCGTATATGCTAAATATCTTTTATGCTTATCGTCAAAATATTTAAGAAAAAACATAATAATAAGAGGAAACCATGATACCGAAAAGAGATGGGGAAGTAGATTATGGACAGACATGAGGTAGCCTGAGAGCATAAAAACAACTCCACCGGCAAAGGAAGCTGTTTTTGAAGCCTTACAGTATCTCAAAAAAAGGCATGTAGTTACACCGGCAAAGTAAAAATGTAAAATAATCAACCAGTTCCAGACAATATTGAATGGAAATAAAAGATATAGAATGTGAGGCGGGTAAAAAACACCCGGCTGCAGGGTTGCAAGCAGGGGGATGCCCGAATAGTTATAGGGATTCCATAATGGGAACTGAAAGGATTTTGCAAGCTCTACCCATAGAATTTTAGGAGGTATAAAGAAAACAGACAAGTCCCTTTCTATAAAGATAGTTTTTGAAGACAGAACAGGATTAAAATAAATTATAACGATAATAAAGAGTAAAATATTGGCAAAGATCATTTTTTCAGAAGATCATTCACAAAAAAAGGGATACTGAAATCCCCCTTTTTTATTCTTCAATAAATATTACCAGTTAGCACCGGTAGTGGTTATGCCTGCATATGTTGTAGGAACGTTGGGAAGCGGATTCATAGAGAACTGAAATTCAAACCCGGAAACATTGATCGTAATGGTATTGCCGCCAGGAGCGGTTACGGTTATGCCTTGATAGTCCATATTGCCTAAAATATTGCTCCACGTGTATGAGCCGGTCTGGCTATTCATCAACATGGTTGAATACTGAATTATATTCGCACCCCTTGCGGCCCCGAGAAAGCCTTGCGCCACGCCTCTTGCAGCCTGTTTATGAAGATCGGTGTACTTAGGAACTGCGACAGCAGCGAGTATCCCGAGGACGATGATAATGATAATTAATTCGATGAGCGTAAAACCTTTTTTATTTCTTAATAATTTTATCAAACATCCCGCCTTTTATTTGTTTATATTTTAGAGCATCACAAGATGTAAAACAATCCATATTTATTCCTGCTAAACTTAATTCATTCTTGTACTCACACATCCTTTTAAAAATTGTTTTTTATTAATCTGAAAGGAGGGCGTGATATGACCCTCCTTGTATTCAAAAATTGTTAGACATCTCTTACGATCATAATACTAGTACATAGATTTAAATATGTTCTCTGTAACCCTCATCATGGCGAATTTCTTGTTATATTGCCAAGGGTGGTCGGTACATTAGGAGTCGGACTAACTGAATATATATAAGTACTTCCACTAATTATTGCGGTTACGGTGGTGCCTACCGGTGTGCCTAACGTTATTCCGTCAGCTTGTACTTGACTAATTATGGCTGACATTGAATATTCTCCTGTTGTATTATTAAGCAGTCTGTTAGAAAATACAATACTGTTAGCGCTTCTCATGGTGCCAAGCAATGCATCAGCCGCCGCATCTGCCGCATTCTTTCTCATATCAATATACTTAGGGACTGCTACTGCAGCAAGGATGCCGAGTATGATGATAATGATAACAAGCTCGATGAGCGTAAAACCTTTTGAGTTCCTGATTGTTTTTATTTGACACCTCCTGTTTATTCTATGGTGTTTTTTTCTATCATGTTTATACTGCTTATATCTGCACATATTGCGCAATGTTTACCTGCAAATCCCATTTTGCTACCTTGTTATATTGCCGAGAGTGGTTGGTACATTAGGAGTCGGGTTCAGCGTATATAAATAAGTACTTCCGCCGACCGTTGCGCTTACAGTTGTATTCCCCGGCGTACCGAACGTTACCCCGTCAGCCTGTACCTGATTTACAATAACTCCCATTGTGTAAGTGCCTGTTGTGTTGTTGAGCAACCTGTTTGAGAATAAAATGCTGTTAGCGCTTCTCATGGTGCCAAGCAACGCATCAGCCGCACCGTCAGCGGCATTTTTTCTCATATCAATATACTTCGGGACTGCAACTGCAGCAAGTATACCAAGTATGATGATGATAATAACAAGTTCGATGAGTGTAAAACCTTTTGAGTTTTTGATCGCATCCATTTAAAAAACCTCCATGCTTTGATTTCTATATTGCACTATTAAAAGCAATTTTTATACCACACAATTGATGTTTTCATTAATAACCAGTAAATTTATTTTGCAAAGATAGTAATCAAGTAAATTGAAGCAGTTATTTATGTAGGTTTTTCCTACAGCAACAGCATTATGTTAATAAAATAAAATCATCGACAAAAATACATCACAATTTTTGTAGTTGTACTACAAAATATGGAGATAATTTAATGCTTCCTTGATCTCAATGCCAGTATTGAGATTAAAATTAAGGATGATAATAAAAGCGGCAAAAACAAGAATGGACCCACATGGATTGTATTTATAAAACACACAAATTATCGCAAATTGTATGCCCTGATAATCTTATTCCGGCAATGTTTCCACATTGTACTTTTTTACCCTGTACCACATACTTCTCTCAGTAATGCCAAGAAGTTTTGCTGCCTTGCCCTGGTGCCCTTTTGTCCTGCTTAATGCATCCATTATCATTTTTCTTTCTACTTCAGAAATTGCCACATCCAGAGTTTTGCCTGATGAAAATATATCCTGAACCGAAAAGTCACCGCGCAGGTAAAGCGGTAAATCGTCTATAGTGACAATGCCCCTTTCACACATTATGGATGATCTCTTTATTACATTGATAAGCTCTCTTACATTTCCGGGCCACTCATGCTCCGCCAGTATGTTTTTTACCGCAGGTTCAATCTTTATAAAATCTCCTGTATCTTTTGAGGCATCAAGCAAAAAACGGTCTATTAAATGGTTCAGATCTTCTTTTCTTTCCCGTAACGGCGGTATAATTATGTGAATCTGCGAAAGCCTGTGAAATAGATCTTCCCTGAATTTTCCGTTTTTTATTTCTGTTTCGAGAACTTTGTTTGTAGTTGCCATTATTCTCAGATTAATTTTTCGATTCTTTACCCCTCCCAATCTTTCAATTTCCCTTGTTTCGATAACCCTTAAAAGCTTTGCCTGAAGATAAGGGCTCATCTCCCCGATCTCGTCAAGTACAATTGTGCCGTTGTCAGCCAGTTCGAACTTCCCCTGTTTCGTCTGTGCTGCGCCGGTAAAAGCCCCACGCTCATAACCGAAAAGCTCGCTCTCAAGCAGGTTATCGGGTATTGAAGCGCAATTCACAACAACAAACATACCCTTCCTTTTTGACAATTTATGGATCAGATGAGCAATTACTTCTTTTCCAACACCTGTTTCTCCTGTAATTAATACAGATATGTCCTTCTCGGCAATTTTTTCTACAGTCCTGAATATTTCTCTCATGGAGGCAGTTTTGCCCACAACTCCATAATATTCCGTATCGGAAAGTTCTTCTTCCTTTGTGTGCTCAATAGCTTCCTCAATTCCTTTTTTATGCAGGACTCTTTTTACCATGATCTTCAGTTCATCAAGTGCAATAGGTTTAATAAAAAAATCGGTTGCACCGCGTTCTATTGCTTCCATGGCATTTTTCTTTGTTCCAAAGGCTGTAATAATAATTATAGGGGTATTGACCTTTTTTTTGATCTCATGGATGGCGGTTAAACCATCAACCCCTGGAAGTTTAATATCCATTATAATAAGAGCAATATTTCTGTTAATGTTTATGTATGCATCTTCGTACGATTCATAGGACGATACTGCATAGCCCTCTCCCTTTAAAGCTTCTTCAAGAAAAAACCTGACGCCGCCGTCATCCTCAATAATGATAATCTGTTCGTTCATTTAAAGCCTGGCAAAGTTATGGTGAATTTTGTTCCTTCATCACCTGTCTCAACGTTAATATCACCGCCATGCATCCTTATATTTCTGATGCTTATAAAAAGTCCGAGACCTCTTCCGCCCTTTCTTTTAGAAAAAAAGGGTTTAAATATCGCTTCAATGTCTTCGGTTTTGATGATTGAACTCTTATTGTATACCAGAATTGTAAGGATGTTGTTATTTTTTATTTCAATTCTTACGTATCCACCTTCAACTTCATGCTGAAAGGCGTTCTTCAATAGATTATAAACAGCCTGAAAAATTCTCGTTCTATCTCCTCTAAAAATGATACTTTCAGAATCAGTTACAAAATCACATTTTATATGGTTAAACTGTCCACGCAGGGTATTTAACGATTCTTTAACGATCAGATTTATGTCAAATTCTTCATGCTCTATCGAATCATCGGTAAAATCAAGCAATTCTTTTGTAAAAGCATCAATTTTTCTTGCAGAATCAAGTATTGCGTCAATATATGTTGTTGCCTGTTTCCCAATCAAATTTTCTCTCAAAAGCTCACTCATACCAGTTATGGTGTTAAGGGGATTTCTTACTTCATGGGCGACCATAAGGGACATGTAACCCAGCGGGACAATATAATCGAGCCTCTCAATATCTTTTTTTATATCGCTGTGCGTTTTTTCTCCGCCAAAGTCCTTCTGTTTTGCCAGTTCCGTCAATTTTTCTATGAGGGTATAAACCTCCATCATTTGACCTTTTTCTTTTCTGAATTCACCGAACCTGACAATGTGTTCGACCTTTTTCACCAGATTTATAACAGGTTGAGTGATTGCTGATATAATTAAAAAAGAACAAAGTGTAGAAAACAGAGAAACAACATAAATAAAAATAAAATAACTGCCGGAAAAATGTTTTGCACTTACATATCCAACCATGGCCGAGAGAATGCTTGTAAGAAACACAACAAAAGGTATAATGGTATTTAAACTATATCGTAAGTTCTTAGGATCATTAAATATGCTTTTCATTATCTATCCCCCTTTCAACGCTGACATCATATTCCACCAGGGCATCATTACGGCAAGGGCTAAAAATAATATCATGACAGACAAAACAACAGTCATGATTGGTTCTATCCATGCGGATAAACGGCCTATCGAATATGTAACCTCCCTGTCATAATGTATGGATACCTCCCGCAGCATCTCTTCGAGTGATCCCGTCTCCTCACCGGTTGATACAAGGTGTATAACGAGTGAGGGGAATATCTTACTTTCTTTTAACGGTTTTGATATGCCTTTGCCTTTTTCTATCTTACCCTGTATCTCAATGATTTTCTGCGCGATGTACTCATTTCCTACTGTTCTTGCAACTATTTCGAGAGTTCTAATTACAGGTACGCCTGCCCTTACCATATTCTCAAACATATAAGCAAAGCGGCTCATACATATTTTTAATATAATCTGTCCGATAATAGGGACCTTTAATTTATATTTGTCAAAGACCAATTTACCCTTTTTAGTTTGTATATAGAATATCAGGGCAGCAATAATGGCGGCGATAGCGCTGAAAGTATATACACCGTATGATTGAACCAGTGTATTGATAGAAAGCATGATTTTTGTGGGAAGCGGCAGTTCCACTTTAGAACTTTTAAATAAAACGGCAAAACGGGGTATTACAAATGTTACTATAACAAAAAAAGCTACAACTATGCCGCTTATAACCATTATCGGATATCGCATGGCAGATTTTAGCATCTCTTTTGTCTTCATTTGAAATTCCAGAATACCTGAAAGCTTTTCCAGGACATCTTCAAGCAAACCACCCATTTCTCCTGCCCTGACCATGCTGATGTACATTTCAGGGAATACTCCCTTATGCCTTTCGATAGCATCAGAAAAACCTGTACCCTTATCAATATCCTGATGAATGTTGCCTATAATCTGTTTCAGCTTTGGGCTTGTAGTTTGCTCTTCAAGCGCTTTAAGGCCGGATATAATTGGAATCCCTGCTTTCACAATAGTCTGGAGTTGCCTTGTAAAGAATATGAGATCATCATATTTGACCTTCTGATAGCGCATGAAAAAACCCTGTAAGTCTAAAGATCCTTTTTTTTCTTCAACGACCGATACAGGGAGCAAACCCATACCGTCAAGTTGCATGTAAACTATGCTCCTGTTCTCTGCTTCCATAATGCCCTGCACCAGAGAACCTCTGTCATCTCTTGCCCTGTAAGTGAATTTTCCCATACTAATCTATCTTTGTTGTATTTAAAGCTTCCTCAAGGGTGGTAATGCCGGCGATAGCTTTTTTCACTGCATCATCCTTCATTTCCGTCATGCCGTGTGCCTTTGCAGTCTTTTTTATGACTTCACTGGAAGATTTTTCAACAATTAGTGCTCGTATACTGTCGTCAACAATGAGGACTTCAAACACTCCCGTCCTTCCTTTATAACCCGTATATTTACATACAGGGCATCCCCTGCCTCTGTAAAGGGGGATATCTTCCTTAACATTTATACTGTCAAGAATTGATCTGGGAGGCATATATTCCTCTTTACATTCAGTACAAATTTTTCTTAACAGTCTCTGTGCAATCACGCATGTTAGCGATGATGCTACAAGAAAAGGCTCGACGCCCATTTCCACAAGCCTTGTCGCGGAACCTGCTGCATCATTTGTATGAAACGTGGAAAGTACGATATGACCCGTAAGGGCTGAATGGACTGCAATTGTTGCCGTTTCTCTGTCCCTTATCTCGCCTACCATTATAACGTCGGGGTCCTGCCTCAAAATTGCCCTTAAACCGACATCAAAGGTAAGGCCGGCTCTCGGGTTTACCTGAGACTGTGAAATTGATTCGATAGTATATTCAACTGGATCCTCTATGGTAATGATATTCTTTTCCGGTGTATTGATAAAGTTAAGGATGGCATATAGCGAAGTAGACTTGCCGCTTCCTGTAGGTCCTGTAGAAAGGATAAATCCGTAGGGTCTTTTTAAAACACTCTTAATTTTTTCTTCGTCTTCGGAAAAAAAACCTATCCTGTCTATACCATAGAGGGCGGCGCTTTTATCGAGCATCCTCAAGACAGCCTTTTCTCCGTATATTGTCGGATATGTAGAAACCCTTATGCCGAGATCTTTTGTACCTTCTTTTATATCGAACCGGCCATCCTGAGGTATTCTCGATTTAGCAATATCCATGCCCGCAACAATCTTTATTCTCGATACAATAGGAAGAAACATCTTTTTCGGCGGTGCAGGTATTTCTCTCAGCTTTCCATCTATCCTCATTCGAATCCTTAGTGTTTTTTCCCCTGGCTCTATATGAATATCACTTGCGTTATCGGCCACTGCCTGTGTAAGAAGACTGTTTACAAACCTTATTACAGGCTCTTCATCTCCTGGTTCAAAAGTGACTTTTTCCTCCTCCTCTTCCTCCTCGTGTTTGGCTGCCCCCTCTTCCTCTTTCATTTTTTGCAGGGTCTCTTCCACAATAGTTTTTACGCCATAATATTTTTCAAGAGCCCTCTTCATCTCTCCTTCGGTTGTTATGCAAGGATCTACTTCCATTCTTACAATTCTTGTAACCTCATCCATTGCATTTATATCCAGAGGGTCAACCATGGCAAGCTTTAAGATATTAAAACGTCTCTCAAAAGGCATGATGAGATAATTTTTTGCAATATCATCACTAATCAAGTTTGCCAGTTCTCTCGGAATGTCCTTTTCGTCAAGAATAACGATAGGTATTCCAAGTTGTTTGCTGACTGTATCAATAATGTCCCTTTCTGTAAGAAAACCCATCCTGATAAGTACTTTACCAAGTCTCTCACCGTATTTTCTTTGTTCAATAAGCGCTTTGGAAAGATCTTCCTCTCGCAGTCTTTTAGCTTCTATAAGGATTTCGCCCAGCTTTTTTCTTATCCGTTGAATCATTTATTGTTTCCTGCCCCCTGATGTTTTAAATAATCACCCATGCTTGCCACCGCATATGCATTTTCCCATTTTCCTGCTCAAAAGATCGTTGGGATTTTGCTCCATGGTATGTATTCCGTATTCCTTGCCGAGCTCAATTGAAGAATATACTTGCACACCTTCAAAAGTTTCGTACTGCCATGCTTTTGTCGTTGTTATTAATACACTGCGTATCTCTTCACTTCCAAAAATAATATCGCTGAGTTTTATGATATTTCTATTATTTCCCAATACTGGTAATCCCTTGAAAATAGAGATGCTCTTTACGCCTTGAGAAATACCTTTTTCAACGATTTCTGGTAAATTGACTTTCTTCAAGAACCTTTAACCTCTCAATAACCTTGTTCTTTTCTTCTCTTTTCCCGCCTTCTCGAAGATAGAATCTGTAGTATTTAATAGCCTCTTGAACTTCACCCATGTCATCCTTTATAAGCGCGAGAGACAGGTATGCCGAAGGGTCTTTGTTGCCCCTCCTGATCAAATTTTCAAGCGCCCTCGAAGCTTCATCGTACCTTCTTTGAGCACGCAAAAGGCCTGAAAAGTTAATGTAGGCTTCAGCCCCGTCTTTATCCATATCGATCGCTTTTTTAAAATATTCTTCCGCAAGCTTCTTATCCCCCTCTCTCATAAGAAGAATACCTATGTTGTTGTATGCCTTTGTATAACCTGGTTTTTTCTCGAGAATCTTTCTGAAATATATCAATGCCTCGTTTACATTACCTTCTCTCATAGCAATGACGCCAAGATTATTTAAAACCTCTATGTTGTCAGGTTTTTCAGATAAAATCTTTAAATACAGCTTTTTTGCCTCATTTGTCCTGCCTTTTTCTGTTTCTAAAAGCGCTTCATTGTACATAGTCATAATTTTTTCTTCATCAACTCTCATTACAACAACCTTTGTATTTTCCATTAACGCTGAAGACATCTCTTCTCTCGGATTGACAGGCGTGGCCGAGGAATAAGCATAAGGCTTATTTGCCCTGGCAGCCTTCTTTTTCAGAGCTGCAATCTCTTTTGGCTCACGCTCTGCCTTTTCTTCACGAACGGTTTCTGTGAAATGTGCTTTTACTTTTTGAGGTTTACTCATCAATATTTCATCTTCTGTTTTTGTCTTGGAAACAGTCTTTGCAAAGGCTTCGGTTTTTTCCTCAGTTTTTTTTGCAGTTTCAATTTTAGCGACAGGTTTAGATACAGTATCAGGCTGCTCCTTTAAAACTATTGTTTTTGAAGGGGTTTGTGCAGGTTTTGCCTTAAGCATAATCGGCAAAACCGAGGCAAGTAAAATCACGCCTGCCGAGGCTGACAGAATGATATAAAAAGCTTTTTTATTTTTTGTATATACACCCTGTATACCGCCGCCTTCAAACCTGGGCTTGATCCTTTTCCTCTCCTCCTGAGCCTTTTTTAAGGCATCAAGGATAAGACTCATGGGGCATCCTTTCCGTATATTATTCTTGGGGTTAAGAATATAACAAGTTCGGTTCTATATGAAGTATTGGTTTGCGTCTTAAAAAAATTTCCCAACCCCGGTATAGACATAAGACCTTTTACCCCTTGTTCATCGCTTGTCGAAAAGTCCTTTATAAGCCCACCGATTATAATAGATTCCCCTTCTCTCACCTTAACAAGGGTATCCACCTCCCTAACGGAAAGTACAGGCGCGGTAACCTTTGTGCCGCCTACAGTGGACTCCGCTGTACGCAGTTTCTCCGTCAACATGGGGTGTATATTCATGACTATATTGCCCTGATTGTCTATCTGGGGCACGACATCCAGCACAAGACCGATGGTAACATATTTAGGGGTTTGTGTTGTTACAGCGGGACTGCCGGAAGTTACCGTCGTTGTTGTCTCAAAGAAAACGTCTTCAGTTGCAACCTTTATTACTGCCCTTTGGTTGTTCAATGTTGCAATCTTTGGACTTGAAACAATATTTATTTTCCCCTGCGTTCTTAAAAGGTCTATAAACGAATCGAATCTGCCTCTGCCCACGCCGAAACGTACATATTGTTCAGGGGCGTTTAATTTTGTTAAGTCGTCAATCTTGGGAATATTAAACAATTTGGTTTGAGGAACAACAAGGGCTTGTTCAATGTTCAATGCAAACCCCTGCCATTGGGCTCCGATAAGACTCCAATTGATGCCTTCCTTTGATTCTTCAGTAAGCATTACCTCTACGATCTTTGCCTCTATCATTACCTGCCTTTGAACGGTCCCTTCAACCGTCTCAAGAAACAGCGCAATATTTTTAAGGCTCTTCGGGTAATCCATGACCATAATCACCGATGCCTGCCTGTTTAAGATAAATTTCCCTTCAGGAGAGAGGAAGTTCTTTATATTATTCTCTATATCTCTCCACAAATCCGATTCCGTGCCCGTTGACACTACAATATTTGCACTACCGCCACCGGTTGCAGTTGTTGCGCCGGTGCCGCCGGATACAGCACCACTTGTGCTTCCCGTAACAGTGCCGCCCGCTTGTGTGGTGGTTCTGCCTGTCGAGGTTGCCCCACTTATGAAACCTATCCCTGTTTTATTTAAAGTAATATAGTTCAGGGTAAATATCCTCATCTCGATCTTCGGTTTTGAAACATAAATGCTTCTATCCTCAATCTTGAATGAATAATTGAGCGGTTCAAGAATATATTCAATGGCTTTGTTCAATGTTACATTTTTTAAATCCACGGTGCATACGCCCTTTACATCAGGCTCTATAATAATGTTGTAATTGGTCTGTTTGGATATAGCCCTCAGTACATCTTTTACATCGGCATCTCTTAATGAAAACGAAAAGACCTCTTTAGGCCCTTCAATTTCTATCCTTCTTGCCTTTTCTGTTTGAGGCATTACAGGGCTTACAATATCAACAGGTTGTAATACTTTAGACTTTTCCTTGACTGGCTCCACAGAAGCGCATGACGATAAAAATAGAAGCAATGCAAGAATGTAACAAACATTCATATTCATTGTTGCACCTCTGTTGAGGGCTCTTTTATGGATGCTTCGCCTACCATGCTTGCCACCGGAATCACCCTTCTCTGGCCTTTACGAACGAGAATAACTCTGTCCTTCCATATTTCCTGGACTTTTTCATCTCCTATAAAATCGCCTCTTTCTACAATATCATTCCCTATTATTGCCAGTCTTCCTTTCTTGCTTTCAAGCACAGCAACCAATTTAAGCCCTATTTTGGGCTGTTGAATGCGTTTCTCATCTACTAATTTAGGCAGTTGAAAAGGGTCTCTGTCCCATGTAAAATTAACTTTTACAATTTGTGGCCTGTTAGTTTCAGGCTGCTCGGCCTGGATAACAGAAGGTTGGGATGAAGATTGCCGGGCTGTCGTGACAGTATCAACGGAGAGGGGTATTTTGTACGGCGGTTTCTTTTTCCCTGTAAAAAAAAACGTATATGCCGAAAATGCTATGGCAAGAACAAGGCCAATTATGATGGGTTTACTTACTTTCAAATGTCTTTTTTTCCTTCCATGCTTTGAATTCTATCACAAATTTTCCTGTTAAAACAGGGTATTCCTTTTCATCATAAGACAGCTTTGCATTCAATATCCCTTTAAAAGAGTTATTGCCTTCCAGTTCCTCAAGAAATTTTCCCATTTCTAAAAATCTTCCCTTTAATCCGATTTCAAATATGGGGTACGTCAACATAGATGCCCTTTTCTTATCAATTGATGTGAATGAACTATTAAAATCTGTGATAAGTATGCCGTTTTTCTTTGCCGTCCTTACTATGTCTTTCATAACTCCAGGAAAATCATCAAAAACAGGAATATTTGCCTGAAAGGTTTTTATTAACTGCTCCATTTTTGCGCCTCTATTCTTAATCTGAAGCATATTATTGATATCGTTATCTATCGCCTGCTCTTCTGTCTTTAACTTGGAAAGTTCCTGATTTTTCAGTTTGATTTTTGACGATAGAGGCATATAGAAGGCCAATACCCATGCAATAATAACAATCACCGGCGTTGCAAACCATACATATAAAGGTTTAAATTTCATAAGCAGAACACCTTCCGGTAATAACGAATTCCATAACTTTTCCGTTCCCTATTTCCTTTAATTCCTTGCTCGATACCTTTACGTTCTGAATAAACCCGGACCTGTCAAGCATTATGATAAAACTTAAAAGTATTGGTTCAAGCATCTCTGCTTCGCCATAAATATATCCTTTTATCCCAACAATGTAGTCATTCCCGAATGCAGGTCCAGTAGTCTGCACAAGATCTTTCGGGGCGCCATCATTTGTCGTTTCTTTCTGGGTGCTCTCTTTTACAGTTTCTTTTACAGCATCCTTTACTTGCATAGTTTCCTGAGACGATGCATCTTTCCGCAAATCTTTAGAAGATGGCACAATTTGTCTTTCTTTGGCAAAATCTATCTCTCTTATAAATACATCCTTCGGCAGATGAGAAGATAAGTACTTCAGTAATAAAACAAAGGTTTTGTCTTTTTTTTGTGTTTCACTAAGCAAGGGCACAAGCTCATCATATCTTGAAGGAGAGATGGTTCCGCCAATCTGCTTCAATTGTGCCTGTTTATTTAAAATGCTTACCTTTTGTAATTTGATAGATAATTCAGGTTTACTATAGTTGCTCCAGACATTCAAAGAAAGGATTATGAGTAAAGCCAGAATTCCTATTGTTCCTGTTCTAATCCATTTTTTATAGATCGCTTCTTTTTCACGTATCTTAATTTCCGGAGGCAACAGGTTAACAAGGGATTCTTTCCGCGTACAAAGCACATATGCCGGTAAAAATTCATCATCAATATTTACAGGCATCTCAAGATGTCCAACTTCCTCAACAAGAGAATTTCCTATTTTCTCAATAATATTTGGAATCATTGAGCCTCTGCCGGATATATAAACCTTCACAATGGGCATGTCGGGACTTTTTTGATTATATACGCTGAATGTTCTCTGCATTTCTCCAATAAGCCTTTCAAAAGGCAGACTTAAAATCTCATTCGACCTATCATCAAATCCCTTTTCTCTTTTATATTCTTCAGCTTCATCATAGCTAACACCGAGTCCGCTGATTAAAACATCAGTAAAACTTTCCGAGGCCGTCATGATCTCTCTTACAAACCTGAGTTTCTTTCTGTTAAGTATATATATGCCTGTTTGCCTTCCTCCTATATCAACCACTGCAACGGAGCCGTCCTGTCTATCTTCAATTATGGGGGTATATATAAAGCCTACGTCAGTTATCAGAACAATATCTTTGAAGCCGGTCCTGTCTAATAAGGTTAACATGTTATTCACATAGTCCCTTTGGACCCCTACAAACATAACTTCTTCTTTTCTTATTCCTCTTTCATCTATCTCGCCAAGCAATACAAATTCATAGACCATTTCTTCAAGCGGCATTGGAACAATCTTTGATGCAGACCAGTTAATGGCTTCTTTTATTTCTTCTTTCGGCAGGGTTGGTATTGTAAATGTTTTCTTCAGGATGTCCTGAGAGGTGATGCTCAGGGCTGTTTCAATATTGCCGCCCTCCCTTATTTTTATATCGGAAAGTATTATAGCAAGGTTGTCTAAGTCACCTTGATAAGGGTAGTCGCCTTTTGAAACAAGTTCTCCCTTATCTTTTTTCCCTCTCCACCGGGTATATTTTACACTTACTGTTCCGACATCTATGCCGAGAATATCCATTTGTTTTAAGCCATTCCCATTAATTTAAGTTTCTCTAATGCCATATGAGTAAGATCAATATTTCTCCGTTTACCCGGCTCTTTTTCCAGATAACCTTTTTTACGAAGAGGTTCTATAAAAGTTGCAGCGCTGTTTGTCTTCAAGTTCATTTTATTTGCTATTTCTCGTTGTGTAGGATAATACCTGTGTTCTATAAAATAATTATACAGATAAATAAGGCACTCTGCCTGCCTTCCAGTTAAAGGAGGCAATGATCTCAATTCTTCATTCTTTCCAATATCCATTGAAGTTGTTTTTATGACATCCTTTTGACCCTCCACTGGATCCATCTGCCTTCTCCTTTATTGCATAGTATGCAAATAAGTAATTATAGTAGTATATTAATATGTATTCATAATAGTATGTGAAAAGAAAACTGTCAAGCTTTTAATTTTAACGATGTTTCATATTTTCATGCTTTTTGCCTGGAACGACAGAATGCCGGTTTTACAAAGGTCTCAAGGTGCTTGACGGCTTATTTAATTCTATTGTCTGAATTATTAAGGATTGAAAAGTACTGATGTATTGATATTAAAAGAATTATTTATTACGTTTATCTTTCCTTCGTTTTAATATACTGCTATATAGTTCTTGCCGAGAGCTTTAGCTTTGTGTGTGGTTCTAACAACAAGTGAAAGAAGTGTGGCAATATCCATTTTGCCGTTTATCTGAATAAGCCCAATGCCAATCGTCAAGTTGCTTTTTGTATAATCAAAAATAAAATTGTGCTGATTAATAATATTTTGCAATCTTTCGGCAGCCAGCCTTGCCTCTGCCATACTGATCCCTCTGAATAATATTGCAAATTCATCTCCCTCAAACCTAAAGGCGCTGTCTCCGGTGCGCAAGCTTTTACTTAACAACTTTCCCACGGCTATTAAAACCTCATCGCCTGTGTTATGACCGAAGGAATGATTAATCTCTTTAAAATCATCAATATCAAGAAAAAGAAGAGCGCTTAAATTCCCTCTTCTTTCGGACTTTTTTGCTTTATCAATTGTTATGCGTAATGCCAATTCTAAAGAGTGTCTGTTAGGAAGACCCGTAAGCATATCATAGTTAGCAAAACGAAGAAGTTTATGTTCGCTTTTTTTAAGCTCAGTCATATCTTCACACGAAACTACAAATTCTCCATTGACAATTTTTACAGGAATGAAATTGACAATTTTTTCTGTTTTATCTTTGCATGTTATAGTGAGAATCCAAGAATTTTTTTTCCCTGATTCTTCATCTATAGCATTATTCAGCCATGTTAGCATTATTTCATGTCTGTATTTAGGATCGGGAAATACTTTCCTGAACCATGTTTTCCAATCAGGAAGTTCATCCAGGCTATATCCGAAAAGTTCCTGAAATTTTTTATTTATGTATTCAAATTTGCCGTTTTTATTTATTAGGATAATGCCGAATGGCGCATTTTCAAATGCAGTGATAAATTTCATTTTTTCATTGTGCAACTCTTCCTCTATCTTCATTAGATGAGAGATGTCACGGATTATGACCATCATGTAATATTCGTGGATGCCTTCGATAACTGAAAATGAAGCTTCAACGAATATTTTTAATCCATTTTTTTTTGTAAAGGAAAATGGGACTATTTTGTCCTTCAATTCTCCTGAAAGGATTCCAATATTTTTTATGGAATTATTCTTACCGGCATTATCTGAAAGAAAGTTTTCGACCTCCTTCCCTATCATCTCGGCACTGGTATAACCGAACATCTTTTCTGCGGCAGCATTCCAAAGAGTTATTTTTCCTTTCTTATCAATCAGAAAAACAGCGTCATTGGCCAAAGTAATCGTTTTAGCAAATATGCTGGAGGTTTTCTCTAAAGCTTCATTTTTAGATTCATGTTCTTTTGAGGTCATTGTATTCCCTTGTTTTATGATCCGGCTCTATATTGAGTAAGGAAACATCTTTTTTTATTGAGGTATCCATTTTATTATTTTAAATAATATATCGGCTTTGTCAAAGATTTTCTTTACCTCATTTACTATCAAAATTTCAGAGCATCGCTTTCGCTGTGAATAAGCATACAATATAAAATTATTTATTAAATGTAAAGAATTGAAAAATAATCAGAATAATCCATCCTTTTTATCGCGCTATGATTTAATGTATATTATGCCGGAAGCAAAGGGTGCTTGCAATGCCGGACTTGACAGGTCTGCACCATATCAGAATCCCGGAATAACCCCGCAAACTGGATGTTGTTTAGCAAGAAAAGCTGCTGTCTTTTGGCTCAATGACAAACTCGCAGCAAGCCGTGGGCAATCTGCCTGCAGGTAATTAATGCAGAATCCTTTGATGCACAAGCGTCTTTATTGCTGTTCTTTTAAGGGAGTTTTCTTAAAACAGTGCCATATTAATGATAAATATGAAGGAATAAATGTGTTAAAATACCAATCGAAAGGACGGTGTAAAAAATGGAGACAGAGAACAACAGGATCAAACATATTATCAAATCGCTTTCAAGCTATTTGCACGGAAAAGATAAACCGCTACGATTATCTCTTATATCGTTTCTTTCAAGGGGGCATTTGCTTATAGAAGACCTGCCGGGGCTTGGAAAAACAACCCTTGCTATCGGTATTGCCAAGTCACTGGGCCTCACTTTTGGCAGGATTCAATGCACAAGCGATCTCTTGCCAACCGATATTACAGGCTTGTCCATATATAATAAAAGCTCCGGCGAATTTGAATTCCATCCCGGTCCGATTTTTAACAATATTGTACTGTGCGATGAAATCAACAGAGCAACCCCGAAAACTCAAAGTGCGCTTTTGGAGGCTATGGGGGAAAAACAGGTTACAATAGAGGGTAAAACATACAAGCTGCCGAGATTGTTTTCCGTTATAGCAACACAGAATCCGGTTGAGCAATTTGGAACATTTCCATTGCCGGAATCACAGCTTGACAGGTTTATGATGAAAATTAGTATTGGGTATCCATCTCATGATGCTGAAAAGGAAATACTGAAAGTAGGGAGCAGAAGAGAGGAGATTTACAGCATTGAGCCTGTAATGAACAAAGAAGAGGTGGCGCAGCTTCAAGCAGGCATTGAAAATAATACATATATTTCCGATAAAATACTCAATTACACACTTGCCATTATCGAAGCAACAAGAGGTAACGGCTATCTGGCCTCAGGATTGTCAACGCGCGGGGCCTTAACCTTGATAAATACTGCAAAGGCAAATGCCTATTTTCATGGAAGGGATTTTGTGATACCCGAGGATATTAAAGAACTGTCGGAATATACAATACCGCACAGGGTATTATTCAAAGAAGAATATGAAACACTTGATAAGAAGGAGATTATAAAATCCTTAATAGAAAAAATACCTACCCCGGCGTAATAAAGATTACAAAGGCAGGTTTTCTCTATATACTGCTGACGATATTTCTTGGTGTTTCCGCAGTAAATACCGGCAACAATCTCATGTATCTGATTGTTGCTGCGCTTTTAAGCTTTATGGGTATTTCAGGTTTTTTCGGCAAGAGTAATTTATCAAAAATTACTGTGGAAGTGGAATTTCCATCGGAAGTATATGCAAATATCAATTTCCCTTTGAAATTAACATTGAAAAACAAGAGGAAGCTGCTGCCTGTTTTTCTCTTAAGGGTGCAGATAGATGATTATTCCATTTTTTTCCCCTTTGTGGACGTGAAGGGTGAATCGACAAGATATGTTGATGTCACTTTTAGAAAAAGAGGTGAATATGAGATCAGGGATATTTATATCAGCTCTGTATTTCCATTTAATTTTTTTACAAGATACAAGGCACTTAAAGATACCTTTCATTTTATCGTATTCCCTGAGCTTAAAAGATGTGACCTGTTGAGCATTTACGAAAAAGGCAGGAGAATGAAGGGAGAAAAGATTACTGATAGAATAGGGTATGAATCGGATATTATTTCCATACGGGAATATGTTTACGGCGATCCGTTGAAATATATCAACTGGAAGGCCACTGCAAAAACCGGAAAATTGAAGACAAAGGAACTTTCAACCCTTGCCTACCAGCCGATTATCATCAATTTTGATAAGGTGGCGATAAAAGACTTGGAAGAGAAACTTTCCTGTATTGCTTACTCTCTCCTCCAGGTCCTGAAAAAACATATGCCTATCGGATTGAAGATAAACAACAGGTTATACGAACCCGGGGCTTCACGCGTACATAAAATTAATATGTTAAAAGAACTGGCGCTTTATAAGCCTGCAAACGGTGATTAATAGATATGAGATGGTTTAATAACAGGGATCAAAAGATAAATATCGAGACCATTGTCAAGGCAATCACCTATCTGGTAAGCATAATCGGTTTTATCGCAATCTTTAATCACGTAAATATTATATTTTCAGCCACTTTTTTGGCATTACTCTTATTCTCGTTGTTTTTCGAGTTAAACAGGAAATTTTATTTTCCCAGATGGACGCTCAATATCCTGTCCATAGTGGTAATTGTCTTATCTTTCTATAGGTTTAATGTCGGCAACCTTGTTGCACAGATAATAGAAGCCCTTCTAATACTTCTTGCAATAAAACTCCTTGAAGATAAAAAATTCAGGGATTACATGCAAATATATGCAATCACCCTCTTTTTGCTCGCCGGTCTCGGGCTACTTTCACTTGATATAGCTTTTGCTGTATACCTTTTTATACTTGTAATTCTATTAACTATTTCAATTGTTTTACTTACATATTACTCGCAGGACCCGAATTTAGAGTTGCCGAGATATATGGTGTTAAAGATAGTTCTAAAATCCATGTACATACCTCTGCTTGCCGTTCCTCTCACCGTTGTCATGTTTGTAATATTACCCCGTACACATTACCCGATTCTAAATTTTCTTAACAGGGCAGATAAGGCAAAGACAGGTTTTACGGACAACGTCAGGCTCGGCGGTGTTTCCGGCATCCAGGAGGATTCGAGTGCGATATTGCGGGTAAACATGGAAAAGATTGACAACGATGCCCTCTACTGGCGCGGGGTTGTGCTTGATCATTTTGACGGTAGTTCGTGGAAAAGCTCGCAGAAGTATATGGTGTCTACGGCAAAGCGTATTGACATAAAAGGTAAAAGGATCACCCAGACTGTCTATCTTGAACCTTATGAAAATATATATCTTTTTGCTTTAGACAAGCCTGTTTTTATATCATTAAAGGGCACTAAGAAAAATACGGATTTGACATACACTTCATCAGGATTTATTGAAAAGAGGACACGATATAATGCGGTTTCGATAATTTCCAATATAATCGGCGATGACACAATTGATGAAGATATATATCTTCAAGTGCCTGAAGATTTATCTTCGAAGATAACGGATTTGGTTCGTAGTTTGGCCCCAGGCAAAGACAAGGAAGAAGATATACAATTAATCCATAGATTTTTGAACAACAGCTCATATAAATACTCCCTGGAAAACCTGCCAATTTCCAAAACCCCTCTCGAAGATTTCCTTTTTAATGTCAAACACGGTAATTGTGAATATTTTGCATCAGCCTATGCGGTTATGTTGAGGATTGCCGGTATTCCTTCGCGGCTGATTGGCGGGTACAGAGGTGGATATTACAACGATATGGGAGGATATTACCTGGTGCCGCAAAAGAATGCACATGTATGGGTAGAGGCATATGTAAAAAATAAGGGTTGGGTGCGAATCGACCCCACGCCGGCGGGCATAGAAGCTTTTTCATCCCCCTTGAAGGGTAATTTATTGTTCAGACTGAACCTGTTCCTCGATACAATAAATTATTACTGGTTTGCCTTTGTTATAAACTATAATTTTGAAAGACAGTTGAGTATACTCAGTTCATTAAGGAAAGCTTTCAAAAAACCCTCAATAGCACTGACATTTAATAAAGAAAAAACTGTGAAATACGGTATTATTCTTTTTCTTATAACGGCAGCAGCATTAACAGCTTACTATATTACAGTAAAAGGCATCAGGAGAGAGACCGGGGAGAAGAGGCTGCTTTCAAAATTTTTAAACAAAATGGAAAGACAGGGGTATAAGAAAAAGGAATCGCAGGGGCTTGAGGAGTTTGTCTTAACAATTCCGGATGATGAAATAAAAAGGCACTCCCTGAAATTTGTAATAGAGTTTGAAAAACTATTTTACCGGGACCAAACATTTAAAGAAAATCATATAATAGACTTAAAAAAAATGATAGATTTGATTAAAATATAATGTGAATATGAAATCATGGAAAAAGAAGGCAAAAAAATTTATGTTTATGCACAATTTAAGAGCCAAAAAATATATTAGACTTAAGTGAGGCAGAGCCTGTCTATTATTATATCAGTCTGTTTTTGAATGTCCGGAAATAAGCGATAGCGATTACGGCATATAAGGGACAGGCGTTAAGAAGACCACAAGAGGAAGCCGGTTATGAATGAAAAGTATATTAGTCCAATTATAACTGCTGTAAAGTATGTGTTTAAAGCTATGCTTGATATCGATATAGAGCACGGCATTCCATTTGTTAAAGACAACAGAAAATTGTCAGGCGATATTACAGGAGTAATGGCGCTCTCAGGAGCCGAGGGGGAACAGAAAGGGATGCTTGCTTTCAGCACTTCAAAACAAGGGGCATTGGCGATATACAAAAAACTAATGCACCAGGAGTTTCAAGAGATCAACGCAGAGATTATTGATGGAACAGGAGAACTCACAAACATTATTTCAGGACGTGCCAGGTATGAGCTTGAAAGAGAAGGTGTTCACCTTTATGCACATGTGCCTATGATATTTTCGGGAAATAATGCTGAAGTCAATTTTATTACCAAAATATCCATCATATCCATACCATTTCTCTTCGTCATAGATGAAAAAAGGTTAGAGGTGAATGTGGATTTTATGTTCGAATGATTGTTTTGTATGCAGTAAAGTCAGTAACGTATGAAAGAATTTAGCATGTCTGTCGTTCATTATTATGTGATAAACAGAAAACTGATTGATAACATTTTAAAATTATTGTAAATTAATTCATACACAGATTATATACAACGGATAATGAAAGCTGAAGGGGACAGGGGGGTATGCACAGCCTTCGCTCATCAATCATAACAGGTTCAAATTTTAATAAATTTTTTGCGACATTATTCTGGCTTTTGATGTGCGCAGGGCTTTATCTCTCTAAACTCTACAGTTTCGTTCTCTTTCACAGTATGGTAGAAATATTTTCTGTCATCATCGCCTTCGGCGTTTTTATGGTTGCCTGGAACTCACGCCGGCTTATAACTAATAACTTCATTCTTTTTATCGGGATTGCCTACTTTTTTGTAGGATGGATTGATCTCATACATACCTTTGCATATAAAGGGATAAACATATTCAAAGAATTTGATACAGATCTTGCGTCCCAGTTATGGATAGCAGGCAGATTCATGGAGAGCATCTCTCTCCTTATTGCGCCGTTGTTTTTGCAGAAGAGGCTGAAACCCCGTATAGTTTTTGCCGGTTATCTCTTCATAACTATCTGTTTATTGGCATCCATTTTTTATTTCAGGGTATTTCCAGATTGTTTTATCGAGGGTAGGGGTTTAACCAGGTTTAAGATTTTCAGTGAGTACATTATTTCGTCAATTCTTGCAGCTTCAATCGTTCTCCTTTTTCGACACAGGGATAAATTCGATAAAAGCGTATTGTCCCTTATTGCCTGTTCGATACTCTTTACGATAGGCTCTGAACTGTGTTTCACCTTATATATGGATGTTTACGGCCTTTCAAACTTTGTAGGCCATTTTTTTAAGGTTGTCTCTTTTTATTTTATGTACAGGGCTATGATTGAGATTGGCCTTGAGAAGCCGTACAGCTTTCTTTTGAGAGATTTTAAAGTAAGTGAAGCGGCGTTAAAACATCATCAGGAGGAGCTCGAAGAGCTTGTCAAAGAAAGGACAAATGAATTAAGGGCAACGAACGAACAACTCATTGAGGTAAGTAAAAGACTCGGAGAAGCCGAAGATAATGAAAGACGTAGAATATCAAGAGAATTACACGACACGGTTGGCCAGAACCTCACTGCTCTTGGAATAACCCTGAATATCCTTAGATCTAAATTGCTTCAAGAAGCGTCTGACGCTGTCTGTTTGCGTATCGATGACGCCCTGGCAATGGTTGAGGAAACAACGGAAAATATCCGTAGTGTTATATCCCAATTGAGACCTCCTGTTCTCGATGACTATGGTTTATTTGCAGCATTACGTTCCTTCGGAGAGCACTTCTCTTTGAGGACAAGCATAAATGTTGTACTTGAAGGCGAGGAAACATTCCCAAAACTAAACATGTACATCGAAGGGGCATTATTTCGTATTACCCAGGAGGCGCTGAATAACGCGGCAAAACATGCCCGTGCAAGCAAGATAATCGTGTCTCTGAAAAACCATGTTGACCATGTGACACTTACTATTAAAGATGACGGTGTGGGTTTCGATCCCAATAATATCACTAATATTAAAAGGCTTGATAAATGGGGTCTTACAAATATCAAGGAGCGCGCTATGTCGGTAGGAGGACGTTGCCATATTGAAAGCAGTCCTGGAAAAGGCGCGCAAATAACCGTGGAGGTGGCATTGTGAGCATCACTGTTTTTTTGGCTGATGACCATGCTGTGTTGCGAGAGGGGCTTAAGCTTCTTCTTGAATCGCAAGAGGATATTATAGTAAGCGGTAATGCTGCAAACGGACGTGATGCTGTCAGGCAGACAATAAAACTCCGTCCGGACGTGATAATAATGGATATTTCCATGCCTGAACTCAATGGTATTGACGCGACTTATCAGATACTGGAGGTGTGCCCGTCAACCAGGATTATCATACTTTCAATGCATGCTGCTTCCGAACATATTTTGCGAGCCCTGAAGGCAGGCGCCCGCGGCTATCTCCTTAAGGAATCGGCCGGCAAAGAAATAATTCAAGCTGTACGGACTGTGTATGGCGGCGGCCGATATCTGAGCCTGAAGATCTCGGATAATCTCATAGATAATTATCTGCAGAGATATGGAGATAATGATATCGATAATCCTTTGTCAAGACTAAGCCCGCGGGAAAAGGAAATTATGCAGCTTGTAGCGGAAGGTAAGTCAAGTATCGAGATTGCAAATATTATTTTTCTTTCTCCTAAGACCGTTGAAACATACAGAAGCCGTCTGATGCAGAAACTCAATGTCAGAGATATTACAGGGCTCATTAAGATCGCCTTGAAGCATGACTTGATCCCGCTGGAGTAAAGACGAGGAAATTTTTAAATAATTTATCATACACTCCCTATCTGATTTATCAAACTCTCCTGACATACATGAAACAAATTATTTTTTATTATTAGACTATAATTGTTATGGAGCAATACGAAATGACCATTTTAATTGTTGACGATCATTTGAATATGCGTAGGATGATTAAAGAATGGCTTGAGGAGGAATTCTCTCAATTCAATTTTGTTTTGGCTTCAAACGCCAGAGAAGCCATCAGTTTTTGTCAAAATATATCGCCGCGCCTGGTAATTATGGATATAAACCTCCCGGATATAAGCGGTATTGATGCCATATCGGATATAAAAGCGATCAGACCTTTTACTGATATAGTTATGCTTACTATTCATGAAAACGGTGCATACCGTGAAGCTGCAGACAAAGCTGGTGCAAGCGCATATGTTACAAAGCGGGAATTATACGAAGACCTTATACCCGTATTGAGTAATTTACTGTATAACCAGGAAAGGTTAGAACAATGAAAAGAACTTTTATATTTATTGATAATAGCTTATCAATACATTCCTACCCCATGCATGGTACACCATTGAATTTGCCGGTACCCCCAACCCCCCCCCAACGTCGGCAACATACCATACCGGTGTGCCATGCATTCAATATAATATAACTGCAAGAAAGATTCGGTCTCATGTGAACCAGAGGAGTACCACGCCGATTTTTTGATCGAAAACGACCCGACATTCAAAACCAGAATTGAAAAGCGTTATCGGAATATAAGACCACCGGGGGGATAGATGCCGATGCTCTTATAAAAGTTTTAGAAAGCCACCGGAATCCGTCGTAACGGACGGCTAAAACTGTTACGAGTATTTGTTATCTTTCAAATTAACAGAATGCAGCAAAATATTATACGTTCAGTTGTCTATCGAAGACCCTTGCCCATGACCACCAGCCAGCCATCCGATCCCGCTGTCTCTCAGAAACTTCTGCGTATTTCCATCCCCCAGCAGGGCGGCATGCTGATAATCCATCAAGGCGCGCATTCCTTCCCCCAGTATTGCATATATTTTTGCCCGAAAGGCGTAGACTTCTGCATATCCCGGGTCAAGCTTCAGGGCCTCGTTGAGGTCTGAAATGGCATCTTTATATTTCTCATTTTCTGCTTTTAGAGTTGCGCGAATAAAATATGGCTCCGGCATTTTAGGGTTAAGCCTGATCGCCTTGTTCACGTCTCTCATTGCCTGTCTGTTGCGGCTTGTCTTTACGTAAACATATGCCCTTAGGACATAGAGGCCTGCTTGAGTAGAGTCAAACCGTATTGCCTTTGTGTATGCTTTAATTGCACCTTCGAGGTCGCCTATTCCCTGAAATTCTGTTCCCTGTGTGAGCCATGCAAGAGAATTATCTTTGTCGGTTTTCTTTTTCATTGTTGTCCTCTTAACTGTTATCATATATATAAAATCAATAATACTCAAGAGTTAATCATTGACTGGTATGCCGTTGATATGGTTATAAATACCAGAAAACAACTGTGTTTTGATATCGAGTGCATGACCTTTCGTGGATAGTTGTGAATTATGGAAAGAAATACGCGCTATGTGGGCCAAACGCAACGAAAGCTACAACGTTGCCATATACTTCCGGCCCATGGGTGCTATATTAGGAAGCAAAGAAAAGGAGACAGAGCTCATGAAAATGATAGCGATAAACGGAAGCCCGAGAAAGAAATGGAACACGGCAACCCTTCTTCAAAAAGCCCTGGATGGGGCCGCATCCCGGGGAGCGGACACCGAACTTGTCCACCTCTATGATCTCAGTTACAGGGGATGTATAAGCTGCTTCGCA
>JAPLKC010000027.1 GCA_026388255.1 Pseudomonadota bacterium
TACAAAACAATTTCAGTGTCTATCCGCTTCCCTATGGAATTGATACCGAAAAGGACGCAGAGCTTACCGGCCGGGTCATTGAAGAGGAGACGGGACATACTGATTTTCTTATTATTGACCACTATGGTCTTGATTTGTCCTGGGAGGAATATATAAGACCATATACAGAAAAAATTATGGTTATTGATGATTTTGTCAACCGCAGGCATGCATGCGATATACTGCTTAATCAGAACTATGGAGTTGAAGCGCTGATGTATAACGATCTTGTGCCCCTGAAATGCAGAAAACTTACAGGTTCATCGTATGTACTTTTACGAAATCAATTCAGAGACATGCGAAAGAAGATTTCCCCACGTAACGGTGAGATTAAAAAAATATTCATTTTTTTCGGCGGAGCAGACCCGACAAATGAGACTAAAAAAGCTATCGAAGCAGTGAGGCTTCTTGATAATCCCAATGTCTCCTGTATCATACTGGTCGGAAATTCCAATCCTTACCGGAAAGAGATTGAAAGTGTCTGTGCTTTGTTGCCAAAAACAGTCTTTTGTCGGCAAGTATATGATGTTGCCGATCTTATGGCCGAAGCAGATCTTGCCATTGGTGCAGGTGGCAGTAATACCTGGGAGCGGTGTTGTCTTGGATTGCCGAGTATGATGATAATCCTTGCTGAAAACCAGCGATTAGTTGTCGAAAAGCTTGCCACGGATGGTATTGCAGTGAATGCGGGGTGGTATGAAGACGTTACATCTTTAAGCCTTGTAAAGATTTTGAAGGAACTTTTTACGGATCCTAAGAAACTGTTAGATTTGAGCGATAAGGCTTTTGAGATTGTTGACGGAAAGGGCGCCAGTAGAGTTGCCAAAGAAATGTTGCAATAGAAGCATGATATAAAAATAAAGAAGCCGACAGAAGAAGCAAAGCGTTTGAATACAAGGTTGTTAATAATATGTAGTACCCCCCCCTTTTTTTATTGAGTAAAATAACTTTATTTGAATACAGAAAGCAGCTTTTTATAAATGTATAAAATAGTTCATTAAAAGTGCAAATCTGTTAAATTCGAAAGGAACGAGATATGACTAAGATAATTGGAGTTATCACAGCACGAATATTGTCTAATCAATTTCCTCCGAATATGGTTATGGAGGATATTGCAGGCAAAACAAGTTTTGCCCACCATGTTGAAAGGTTAAGCCGAGTGAAAGGTATTGATGGTATTTTTCTTGCTACGTCGAAAAACCAAGAAAACAAACCCCTTATCGAAGAAGCTGATAAACTTGGTTGCGGTTGGTATGAAGGCGACGAGGATGATGTTGTTGAACGGCATATCGCATTATGTGAACGCGAAGGTGCTGAAGCGGTGATAAGAGTTACCGGTAATTGCCCGTTATTTGATATTGATAGCCCAACTGCTTTTGTTAAAGAGTTTAAAAGACAATATCATGATTTTATATATGTATCTAATTTATCAACTATTTATGGAACGCTTTCAGAACTCATATCATATAATGCCTTATTGGAAGTGCATAAGCACTATGAGGGGGCAGCGGTTAGCTTATATATTAGGAAAAATATGGAGTTATTTGACACTTTTGGAATTGAAATAGATGAAAGTCTTTGTCGGCAAGAATATAGGTTGATACTTGATAAGCAGCCCGATTTAGATATCGTAAGACGTATATATAATGATCTATATAAAGGCAGCCCGCTGAATTTGGGTGAAGTTTATATGTGGCTTGATGATAATCCAGAGATAGCCCATATTAATAGGGATATCAAAGCGCATAGTATTAATATCCAAGTAGCGAATCTGATGGAGAAGCCTGTTTATTCTGTAATCAGCTTAGGCAGCAGATATATAATCCTTGATGAACAAAAAAGACCTATTGATCAATCTGAATTGGTAAAACGCCTGAGAGCAAAGATTACAGATAAAAGAATTGCACATAGAGGTCGTAAGCTTGATATAAGACCTGCCAATGATGGAGATGCCAAGGATGTGTTTGATTGGAGAAATAATCCTCAAGTACGCAAAAGTTCTTTTAATACTAATAAAATAAAATGGGAACAACATGAACAATGGTTTAACAATAAATTGCAAGATCCCCTTGTTGCAACATATATATTTAGTTCCGAAGAAATAAAGTTGGGTTCAATACGTTTCGAAGAAAAGGACAGTGGAATCTGGGTTAGTGTTATGCTTAACCCTGGTTATGTCCGTAAAAAACTTGGAGCACAACTTATCAAACTTGCTACAGAAAAGTATATTCGTGAAAAGAAACCGGAAAAACAAATTATTGCCGAAGTTAAAGCTAACAACATAATATCTAATAAAACCTTTTTAAAAGCAGGATACGAAGAAAGCCATATTGTATATGCATTTCGTCAAAACGAGGTGGTATGAACAAGCCAATAAAAATCAATGAACATTTGATTGGCTCGCAATATCCTCCTTTTATTGTGGCTGAAATGTCCGGGAACCACAATCAGTCTCTGGAGAGTGCTTTTAAAATCGTTGAAGCTGCTGCTATGGCAGGCGTCCATGCAGTGAAGCTCCAAACCTATACTGCTGATACAATTACAATAGATGCTGATTCCAGTGATTTTTTTATTGATGACCCGGAAAGTCTATGGAAAGGTCAGTCGCTTTATAAGTTATATCAGCAGGCATATACACCCTGGGAATGGCATGGACCTATATTTAAACGTTGTCAAGAACTCGGTATTATTGCATTCAGTACGCCTTTTGATGAAACGGCTGTTGATTTTCTCGAAAGCCTTAATGTCCCGGCGTATAAGATTGCATCATTTGAAAATAATCATCTGCCTTTAATCAAAAAAGTTGCCTCGACGGGAAAACCCTTGATCATATCGACAGGTATGGCAACGGATATTGAAATTCAAGAAGCGATCCAGACTGCACAGAACGCAGGGTGCCGTGATATTATTTTGCTTAAATGTACGAGTACATACCCGGCAACACCGGAAAACACTAATCTTATGACCATTCCGGATATGAAGGAGCGTTTCCGGGTACATGTTGGTATTTCCGATCATACGCTCAGTATCGGCGTCAGCATTGCTGCAGTTGCCTTGGGAGCAGTTATTATTGAGAAACATTTAACTGTGGCAAGATTGGAGGGTGGCGTAGATGCAGCCTTTTCGCTTGAGCCAATGGAAATGAAATCTCTTGTTGAGGAAACTGAAAAAGCCTGGCAAGCTCTTGGAAGAGTTCATTATGGGCCTGTCGATGAAGAAAAGCCGTCGCTCAGGTTTAGACGTTCAATTTATATTGTTAAGAACATAAAAAAAGGACAAAAATTTACATCTGAAAATATAAGAATTATTCGGCCGGGACTGGGTATGCATCCGAGATATTACGAAGAAACCCTGGGTCAGAAAGCTGCGTGCAATATCAAAAAAGGAATGCCTCTGAATCGTGAATTTATAGATAAGGATCAACATACTTCGTAAGGGAATGCCATAAATGAAAAAAAAGTGTCTTGTTATTTACCGTCTTACCATGCCTGCCATGTTATATATTACTATCCGCAGGTTGTTCGGGGACTATGATGTCTATTACCTGGATATGCATAATGTTTACAGAGATGTACAAAAAATAAAAAGCCTTGAGGAAAGAGGGATCAAATGGGTGAAAAGGGAATATCAACATTTTTCTCAATACCTTGCAGGTATGTTTGATGCGGTGGCATACGCAGAACATATATACGAAAAGATACGTTTATCACATCTGAACAAAGCCATATCAAATGCCCTCTTGGAAAACGATTCACAGAGAGAGAAGATGGATGTTTTCTGGAAGTACTATATATATCGCATGATATGGCCCTTTGCAGAGCAATACGCCGCAGCCAGATATCTTGCGGGTACTGGTATATATGACCAGGTAACTGTTATTGCATTCAATTCCCTTGCTTCTTTTTTAAGGGAAAGGCTTGAAAGTAACATAAAGGTAAGAATTCTTCCGGGCCTTGATTTCTATAAAGGTTATACAAGGATTTTAAAAGAATATGGCCGAAGCTTTTTCAACAGGGGGATTGGTTTCTTTCGTGGCCACAAATCGAAACAGAGTCCAGTCAAAAATGGCTGTTATGAAAAGAGCCCTCATCTTCAGGATATTGAGGATTATGAAGTTATTTATTTTCCTCACCAAGGAGTATTCTACAGTGATCTCTTCACTAAAGATCAGTTTTACAGTAATGATGTCGATTCTCCTCTCCATAAATCAAAAATTCTTCATATTTCGCTCGGTGAAAAAGATGAAAAATATATGGCAGAGAACTATAAGTTCTATAATGAAAACAAAATACCCTATACAGATCTTTATGAAATAAATTACGATAAAAGTGCTCCAAGAAAGAAGGTTATAGACCTTTTCTTTCAGCTTAAGGTTAAGCTTTTTTCGGACATAATACACTACAGCTTCTGGTATATTATGTATGCCTTCTACCTCTATTTTACTGTTGAACGTTACCGGTCGGTATTTTCCAGTTTTAAAAATCTAAAAGTTGCCCTTGTAGGATACGATCATCTATTTCAGAGATACCTTTCTATTGCTCTTACCACAACAGGTACTAAGGTCTGCGCTACCCAGGAGAGGCTTATTTTTGCATTTTGGCCGGACAATTATTACATATTTGATTACTATTTTGTTGCAGGGAGGGCTGCAAAGGAAGAAGGTCTGAAAACCAGTTATATCGATTATTGTATACCTGTCGGGATGATGAGAGAAGATAAACTCTACGAATATGAAAAATTGCAGATCTATGATGAAAAATATGACAGGATAAAAGAAAAAAAGAAACTTATACTTGCCCTTGATTACCACATGCCCGACAACGAGATAGAAGATGCCACTCGTCAAGCCGCAAAAATTCACCAGACAAGGCAATTTTATAGGGATCTCATCAGGCTTTCCAGGAAATTCCCCTCACTTCATATTGCCATAAAAGGCAAAATATCCGACCTTTACAAAAGCCCTTTTATAAAAGATCTTGTTGAGGAGATAGGTGATCTTGATAATATGGAGATTGAGCTTAATTTAAAAAAGTACAACCCTTATTTTATTACCGAGAAAGCGGATTTAACCATAGCTTGCCACACATCTCTTGCAGATGAACTATTGGCGGCTGGTAGAAAAGTAATTTTTTATGAGACGACAGACCTTATGGAAACGCTCCTTGTATATGATAATCTGCCGATTATTGTTAAAGATTACGAAGGGTTGGCATATCATGTAAACAATTTCATCAATGGCCATTACTTGGATGAAGAGAAGATAAAAGCATTGCAGGAAAAATTTTACGCTGATTGTTTCCATGGAAAAGCGCAAAAGATCGTTCAGGAAATGCTCGAAAAGATTATCAGGGACGGTTATTTAGACGAAAATAACGTCAAAGCCATTTTAAATGATCCAGAAATTCAAAAAGCAAATGAAGCTTAAACCCCTATTTGACAAATTTTGTGATCCGGAGCGAAAAATCCGGGACAGTTATATCTTTAAAAGTATCGACGCAGGGGTGTCAGCTATTTACGGGTTGGCCGGGGTCAACCCTCCCTGGAAACCCGATGAAGCTAAATATTGGCGCTCAAGGAATCCGGGCGATAAACATGGCCCGGAGAACTACATTTTGGAAGACAACTCTACCTATGTAATGTTCGAGGACCTTTTAAAAGTTGTTAAAGCTGACTGCTCTTTCCTTGAAATAGGGTGTAATGCCGGAAGAAATTTGAATTATCTGCTAAATCATGGCTATACAGACCTTGCAGGAATAGAAATAAATAATGCATCGGTTAATGTTGTTTTGAAAGAGCGTTTCCCCGATCTTTACAAAAAAGGAACATTTTTTATCGGTAATGCCCTTGATGAGATCAAAACAATACCCGACGCACGGTACGATGTTGTATTTTCAATCGGTGTGCTTGAGCATATTCCATATGAGGACAAAGCCCTGTTCAACGAAATTGCCAGGGTATCGAAGCAGTATATTGCGATTATAACCGGTGCAAAATCGATACTATTTAATCACGACTATGAGAATATATTTAGGAAAGCCGGTTATACCACCATTGTTTATAGGCTTTTTTATGGGGAAGGCCATAATTTTCAGTTACCTATGGAACCTTATAATGAAAAAAAACATGCCTTTGATTCTATGTTCTTACGGATATTTATAAAAAATTCCCGGAAATAATCATTAATCTATAATCTATGACAAAGTTTGCGATGCAGGAAAAAGACATAAGCGATATAAGGATAATGGTCTGGTTCTTGAGACCTTATTGGTTCAAGGCGCTTTTTGTGTTCACACTACTTTTTGTATATGCATTCTTTGAGACGTTGAGTGTAGGTGCATTATATCCTTTTGTAAGCAGGATACTTTCTAAAGGCGATTCAACAGCACAATACGGTGGGAAAATATTGGAATATCTCGATTCGGTCTCGTCATTGCTGCCCGTTGATGATAAACTCATTGCTGCAAGCCTGTTCCTTCTCGTATTGATCATTTTCAGCCGGATTTTCGGGATTATATCGGAAAGTGCATCACTCTGGTATCATTTACGACTCCATGCTGATCTCCAAAATAAGATTTTCCAGAAAATACTTCTGAATCAATATGGTTATTTTCACACCAGGAAACACGGAGACCTTATGTATATCGGCGGGGAAGCATCTCAGTCTGTGGGTGAAATGTTTTTTTATTTCCCTAAAGCCGGCGTAGAATTTTTCAGAATTATCATAATAACCGTTCTTTTGCTCACGATTTCAATAAAATTTACCTTCCTGATGTACTTGGTTATCGCCGGGTTCAGTATTATTGTCTATATACTTTCAAATAAGATTATCAATCCTTCTGCAAAGAGGGTCCAGGTAGCACGTTCAAATATTATGTCGCTCTTCTCGGAATCATTTTCCGGTATAAGGCAGATAAAGCTTTTTGACAATTACAAATACTGGTTTGAAAAGTTGAAAAAAGAGACGGCTATCGCACGAAAACAACAATTTACATATACTGCGCCGGCATATTTTTCTTCACATTTAATACTGTCGGTTGGTTCTTTAAGCACGGTTTTAGCTATTATTTATGCCAAGCTCTATACGCCGTACAGTTTTACCATGATTTTCCCTATCATTATTGTTTATGTAGGTGCATTAATGAGGCTCATGCCTTCTGTCAAGGAAATTGCGCATCAGTGGATGGGACTCAAAGGACTGGCACCGCGCATCCGCATTACCTATGAAACGCTGGCCGATACACGATATGAGATGGATGATAATGGAGAAGAGTTCCCTGGTTTAGCGGGCGAAATAAGGTTGAGTAACGCTTCCTTCTCCTATCCCACAAGACAGGATGTCCTGAAAAATATCAATATCATGATACCGAGAAACCATACGGTTGCTATTGTTGGAGAATCAGGGTCCGGAAAATCAACTTTGGCCGATATACTGCTTCGTTTGTATGTACCTTCTGAAGGTAAGATATTCATTGATGGGATTGATTACCAGCATTATTCGCGTACTTCATGGTTAAGACATTTAGGGATTGTAAGTCAGGATCCCTTCATATTCCACGCTTCTGTAAAAGATAACATCAAGATAGGTAAACTTAATGCTACTGATGAAGAAATTATAGATGCAGCAAGAATTGCCAATGCCCATCAGTTCATTATGGAACTGCCTGAGAGATATGATACAATTGTAGGTGACCGGGGAATGACATTGTCAGGAGGGCAATGCCAAAGAGTGGCCATTGCAAGGGCACTGATAAAAAACCCTGAAATACTTATCCTTGATGAAGCTACAAGCTCTTTAGACAATATTTCTGAGAAAACGATACAGGATTCTCTTAGAGAGGTAGCAAAAAGCAGGACAACAGTTGTGATTGCACATAGACTTTCAACAATTGAGCATGCCGATAAAATCTTTGTTATGAAACAAGGAGAGATTGTGGAAGAAGGGACGCATGAAAGTTTGCTTGAAAATCGCAGTTATTACCACTCTCTTTATCAGAGAGAGAAAGAAGGGGAAGCAGGGACAAATTGTATATGATTGATTCTTTTTATCATCACACAAGCATTTTGGGCTGCCCATGGGTTATTCAAAATTAAAAGAGGATTGAAAATGGATTCTGATAAGCTTCCACATTTTGATATTTTGGATTGTACAATAAGAGATGGCGGGTACTTAAACAATTGGCGTTTTGATGCAAAAATGGTGCGGGAAGTATACCGTGCGCTCTCTAAGGCTGGTGTTGATATTGTTGAAATTGGATTTAGAGGGACAGACAAATATTTTAACAGAAATGAATTCGGTCCCTGGAGATTTACCGATATAAAAGACCTGAAAGAAGTAGTTGGGGGTATCAAAGGTGCCAGGCTTGCAATCATGGGGGACTATGGAAAGCTTGATGTCGAAGATTTTACAGATGATTATAGGGAGTATGTTGATTTTATCAGGATTGCCGTACATAAGGACGGTACACCCGGGGCAATCAGACAGCTTGAAGAAATTAAGAAGAAAGGATTTGAGGTATCTCTGAATGCTATGGGTATTACGGGCTATACCGGAGAAGAAACGCAAGAATTGGTCAAGATGCTTGCGGATTCCGATATAGATTATATATATATTGCAGACAGTTATGGTTCAATTCTGCCGGATCAGATGCGACAGCTCGTTGAGCCTTTTTTGGGGCTTAAGCATATAAAGATCGGTTTTCATCCCCACAATAGTTTACAGATGGCTTTTGCGAATACCCTTGAAGCAATAAAGTGTGGTGTTGATATCATTGACGGTACAATATACGGTATGGGCCGGGGTGCTGGAAATCTTCCTACAGAGGTTATACTCTCATATCTTCAGCTTTCAACAACGGATAAGTACAATGTTATCCCCATATTGCACTGTATAGACAGGTTTTTTACAAACATTCAAACAGATGAGCCCTGGGGATATCAGCTTCCGTATATGCTCTCAGGCATATTTCAGTGCCATCCTTATTATCCCAAAACACTTGTAGATTACCGCGAGTTTTCAATGGAAGATATCTGGAAAGCCCTTGAAGTTTTACGCAAGATAAACCCTGTCGGTTTTTCAAAAGATATTCTTGATGATATCATAAAGAGTGGCATGATAGGCGGTCTTAGAAAGGGTAAGATAGGTGAAGGGAAATCTGTTGATGCAAATAAGCAGAGGGAGAGGACAATTGAGGTCCCATATAAAGATCTGTATAAGGGGAGGGATTTTCTCTTACTGGCCAACGGTCCTACCCTGAAGGAGTATGGAACGAAGATTGATGAATTTATCAAGAAGTATAATCCTGTAATCCTTGGCGCTAATTATCTTTCCGGTTTATTCAAACCACATTATCATTCCTTTAACAACAAAAAGAGGTTTGTAGATTATATTGATACTGTTGACAACAATGCGGTTTTGTTGCTTGGAGAAAACTTTCCGGACGATATGATCAGGGAATATACATCCAGGAGTTATGAAACCCTTTATTTTAATGATGAACTGAATGATTTTGATATTATTGACGGAGTGATCCAGTCTAATTGCAGGACAATTGCGGTATTACTTATGGGTGTGGCCATTGTTATGGGTGCAAACAGAATATTTGCCGTAGGAATGGACGGTTATGCCGGTTCAGAGTTGAAAGAGGGTTTTCATTTTTATGACGAAAAGGTTGAGCCCGAAGAAAAAGACCTTGTTATTGAGCGTCACCGCTATAACCAGCATTTTATTGAGCAGATTGATGAATACCTGAATAGCATAGGAAAAGAGGGCATACATATACTTACTCCCACAAGCTATAAGGCCTTTTATAAAGGGATAGAAAATTACCTCTAATACCATGCTGTCTTCGTCTGCCCATCTTTGTTGTCTCCTCCTTACACTCCTAGATTTACTAGTGTGGTACGCCTGCGTCGGTTCGTCGTCGGCGCCTCGATGTGCTTTTGAATACAAAATAGTATAAAAAACCTATGACAGACCGCTACCAGGAATTAAGAAAACTTTTTCAGGAACGGAAACTTTTTAAACTTGTCTGTGGTGCAGGAAACGAGGACCTTACCGAGGTGAGGAGACTTGCAACAATATACACCCTTGCTGGTGCGGCCATGCATGATCTTTCTGCTAATGTGGATGTTGTTGAGGCGGCGAAAAAAGGTATAAAGACTGCGTACGAACTGGCTCCCATGATGGACAGAAAGATAGCTCTTCGGCCTTTCCTCAATGTTAGCATAGGTATCAAAGGAGACCCTCATGTGCGTAAAGCACAAATAGACAAAAAAGTCTGTACATGTTGCGGTAAGTGCATCGATGTTTGTAGACAGGAGGCAATAGAAGAAGACTTTATTATACAGGAATTCCGGTGTATCGGCTGCGGCGACTGTGAAAAGGCCTGTGCTTTTGAGGCAATTAACTTTATCCATAAAAAGGCGGATTTTGACAAAATACTCCCTGAATGTGCCAGAGCGGGAGTTGAAACTATGGAACTCCATGCTGTTACTGAAGATGATGATGCGGCAATAAGGGACTGGAGGCTTCTCAATAGGATTATAAAAGATAATTTTGTCAGCGTATGCCTTGACAGGTCGTTGCTATCGAATAAACGTATTATAGAACGTATTGAAAAAATGTACGAGATTACCGGTGAGCGCATGATAGTTCAGGCAGACGGTGTGCCCATGAGCGGCGAAGGGGACGATTTTAATACCACATTACAGGCAGTGGCTTGTGCTGATGTTGTAATGAAAAGCGGCATGCCTGTCATGGTTCTTCTTTCAGGTGGAACAAACAGCAAAACCGGCACCCTTGCAAGGCAGTGCGGTGTTTTTGCGCATGGTGTTGCTGTGGGCAGTTTTGCCAGAAAGATTGTAAAGCCTTTTGTGATGCGGGATGATTTTGATGCTGATTTTGATATCATAAAAGAGGCTGTCTCTGTAGCTGAAGACCTTGTCCGACTGAACCTGGAAGACATCCATGGTTGACTTACTTGTAGGGAAAGCCATTATCGATGATGTCCGTGTAATTATCTTCGACAAGGATGGAACCCTTATAGAGCTTTATCATTACTGGTCTAAGATGGTGGAACTCAGGGCGAGACTTATTTGTGAAAGACTGTCACTTGATAACATACATGTAAAGAATATTTCCTATGAAATGGGGGTTGATGATAATACCGGCAGGCTCAGACCGGATGGCCCGGTAGGTCTCAAGAAGCGGGAAATAGTTATGCAGGCTGCTATAGATTATCTCGCAGGTCTGGGATATAAAGAAACATACAACCTTTGTTTCAATATCTTTAAAGAAGTGGATGAGTTTACTTCCAGCGATCTCAAGGGATTCGTAAAACCCATATCCGGTGCAAAAGAGCTTGTGAGAAAAGCCTCTAAAAACGGATGCAAAATAGCTGTTGCTACGACAGACAGACGGGAAAGAGCGGGACTGGCAATGAACTTTATAGGAATTGGTGATGTTGTTGACATGATTGTTGGTGCAGACGATGTGTCCAGACAGAAACCTGATCCTGAGCAGGTATACATGATCCTTAATACCTTTGGTATAGACCGGTCGCATGCTGTCATGGTTGGTGATGCCCTAACTGATGTCGAGATGGGGATAAACGCTGGTGTGAAGGCCTCAATCGGTCTTTTGACAGGTTTTGCAACATATGAACAACTTATGAAAACTACACCCTATGTGGCTGACGATATTTCAAAAATAGAAATAATAACAAGGGATGGTGACAAGCCATGAAAAACACACTTAAAAATACGCTGAAAAAAGGCAATGTGGTCTATGGCCCCTGGTGTACGATTCCCTCTGCTGCGGTTGTTAATGTAATTGCCGCTACAGGGGTAGATTTTATAATTATTGACATGGAGCACGGATCTCATAATATAGAGACCGTTGAAAATATGATACGGGCTGCTGAAGTCGAAGGATGTTTTTCGATAGTGAGGGTGGCGAAAAACGACGAGGCATTGATATTAAGCGCTCTTGATATCGGCGCCTGTGGAGTAATCGTCCCCCATATCGAGTCTAAGGAAGATGCTGAACTGGCAATTTCTTATACGAAATATTACCCATTAGGAACAAGAGGTTTTTCGCCATTTACAAGAGCCGGCGGGTATTCGCTCCACAATGTGAAAGGTCACGCTGAAAAACAGAACAAAGAAACGTCGCTGATCCTTCTTCTTGAAGGCAAGGCGGGTATCGGGAACCTCGAAGACATCCTTTCTATTGAAGATGTTGAAACAAAAGTTGATGCCATATATATCGGTGCATACGATCTTTCACAGGCGCTCGGTGTTCCCGGCCAGGTGGATCATCCTGATGTGAGGAGCACCATGGAGATATGTATAGCCAGGATCAATAAAAGTGGAATTGCCGCAGGCGGGTATGTGGCAAAGGATGAGAACGATATCCGGTGGATGCGTGATATGGGCATGCAGTTAATCACCCTTCTGCCAGATTGTACCATGATTTACCATGCCTTTGAGAGGTTTTACCATGATTTCAGGAAGAGATGAAAATCACCTTTATGAAATATTAATTTTAGGGGGTGGGATATGAAGATTGTCGGTATGGTCCCGGCAAGGCTTCAATCAAGCAGGCTGCCTGAAAAAGCCCTTATAGATATAGAAGGTCTGCCCATAGTCATCCATACCTGTAAAAGAGCCAAGCTGGCCGGAAAACTCGAAGAAGTTTACCTTGTAACGGATAGTGAGAAAATAAGAGAAGCGGGAGAGTTCCACAGCATTAAGGTCATCATGACAGGAACGCATCACAGAAGCGGTTCCGATAGACTTGCAGAGGCGTGTACTTATATTGAGTGTGATATTGTAGTAAATATCCAGGGCGACGAACCCCTTGTTGTGCCTGAACATATTGACGCAATTGTTGATCCCCTTGTGCTGGATCCTGCTGTCCAGATTGCTGTTGGGGTTACACCCTATAAAAAAAGAGGCAGCACCTCTGATATTAAGGCTGTTTTAGACCTTGAGGGCAATATTATGTATTGTTCCCGTAACGATCTGCCAAGCGATGCACGAAGTACAGTAAATGAGATGTTTAAGATGTGTTTTATAGTTCCATTCAGGAAGGGGTTTCTCCTCCAGTACACATTGTGGGAACCGACGCCCCTTGAAACCATTGAATTCAACGAGTACCTCCGGGTGTTGGAACATGGCGTGAAGATGCGCGCTGTTAAGATCGACAATGCCAGGATCAGTGTCGACACCCCTGAAGACCTTGCGATTGTGCGCGAGATGATGAAGGAAGATACAATCAAGCACAGATATATGTGATTTTTTTAGATGAATAAACTTGCCATCATTCATAGCAGCCTGTCCAACGAAAAGATAAGCTCTTTTTTGAAGATTTCGGGTTGTACGAAGTGGTTGCCTTTAATAAGTGATTATGAGAGGGTACGTGAGCTTGAAGAGGTTCTTGCAGGTGCAGAAAAAATTTGTGATATAAGCGGTGATCTCCAGGACACGGCAGACTTACTCAGAAGGCCATTCTATGAAGTGACAGCAGAATTAGGAGTAAAGTATAACTCTCTTGAATGGTGGGCTAACAACATATCCGAGCGAAACACCATGAAGTGTAATCTTTTTCTCCACTGCTGCTATTGTTATATTTTTTCCCGCAAAATGGAGGAGGGAGAAGATTTTTGTGTTATATCGGACAGCCGCGCTGTTATAAAAAATATCACGGACATTGCCGAAAAAAAAAGAATGGATGTAATAAGTAAAACCCCTTTAGTTATTATGGATGGTAGGTTTGGAGCTTTTATTGATGGGCTTTATAAACTGATCCTGCATCTTAGCGTTTTTGCTTTGACAAGACTGAACAGGTTCTATCACAGGACAATAACGGAAAGATGGAAACCCTTAAAAAATCCTGATGTAGTCCTTCATACATGGGTAGACGAGAAATGTTTTGGTCCGGAAGGCCAGTTCAGGGATCGCTATTTTACTGTTCTGCCCGATTATTACCGGAGTAAAGGCGTTAATAAAGCAACTTTTGTTACTTTTTCTTACCGTAATATTACCCGTTCCCTATGGGATGCCTTTTCTTTTCTCCATACCAATAAAGAGGATTTTATCGTTCCACGGGATTATTATCATATTGGGGACTACCTGTTTCCTTTCATGTTACGTTTTAAACAACGCCGTTTTATTTTTCAGCATATTATTTTAAAGGGTGTTGATTGTTCCATGCTGTTTTATGAGTATCATCGGAACGAACCCATTCACTTCGAGGCAATGTATTACCTGCTCATTAAAAGACTTGCAAATCAAGGCATAAAGCCTAAAGTGCTGATTGACGGGTTTGAGAATATGATAACCGATAAGATGATCCAGCTTGGGGTACGGGAATTTATGCACGGGACAGAGGTATATGGTTTTTTTCATGTGGCGCCGCCTCCTCATGTACTTAGTTTTTTTACCGACATTGGCGAATATGACGTTGCTCCTCTGCCGGACAGGATCATATGCAATGGCCCAAAATACAAGGATATCCTTGCAAAGGAACACTTCCCTGAAGAACGGATTTTTGTAGGTGCCGCACTTCGGTATCTATATCTTCATAACATTAAAAAGGCATCCGGTGATAGACACGACAATTTTATAATTTTAGTTGTTTTGCCAATTGAAAAAGAGGTAGTAATAGAGCTTTTCTATAAGCTTAAGGCAGCAATCGGGGGGATTGATCATTACCGGATGATCCTGAAGCCTCACCCCATGGAGACGACGATCATCGAAAAGATTAAAGGCGATTTCCTCCCCGATACGGAAGTTTTTACCGGCGGGATGGATGAGGCGCTAAAAAAGTGTGATATTGTAGTCAGCGCTGCCACAGGAGCTGTTCTTGATTGTGTTATGGCTGATAAAGAGGTAGTCAGGGTTGGGAGAAGCACACAGATTGACTTTGATCCCCTGGCGTGGTTTGAGGAATTCGGCAGGCCATGCAGCAGCATAGATGAATTAAGAAAAAAACTTATTGACGCTGAGAAAAGAATAAAAAGTCAATCTTATGAAAAGCCCAAGTATTCCGCAATGCTCCCGGAACTTTTTTCTCCGATGACAGAGGAGACCATGAAGCCATTTCTCCCACCCGGCTAAGGCTGGTATGTTGATAAGGAAGTTTATTTTAAAGACTCAAATTTTCGGAGGTTTTAACGATGTTACAGGCACATAGACCCTCTATCGGTAATGAAGAGCTTGAAGAGGTTAGAAAGGTATTTGAAACAGGTTGGCTTGGTATGGGCTCGCAGGTATTAGAATTTGAAAATATGATGAAGGACTATCTGGGTGCGCGCAATGTGGTGGCTGTAAATACAGGAACGACAGCGCTCCATATTACACTCGATGCTTACGGCATCGGACCGGGAGATGAGGTGATCACTCCTTCATTGACATTTTGTGCAGGTATACAAAGCATTATTGCCCTTGGTGCAACCCCTGTTTTTTGTGAAATTGATCCGTATACCCTCAATATTGATCTTGCTGATATGGAAAAACGGATAACGACAGAAACAAAGGCTATTATGCCGGTTCATTATTGTGGTTATGCCTGTGATATGGACAGGCTCCTTGAAATTGCAGGAAGCAAAAAAATTGTTGTTATCGAAGATGCTGCCCATGCCTTCGGTTCATCATACAAAGGCAGGAAGATCGGCAGTATCGGCGATGCAACCTGCTTCAGCTTTGACCCGATAAAAAATATTACCTGCGGTGAGGGAGGGGCAATAGCTGTCAGCGATGATGTGATTGCAGAAAAGATACGCAAAAAAAGGGTTCTTGGAATATCAAAGGATTCCTGGCAGAGACAGGAAAAGACGCAGAGTTGGTTTTATGAGGTGGTGACGCAGGGATACCGTTACCATATGAGCAATATCAATGCTGCTATAGGGATAGTACAGCTCAGGAAGATTCATAAATTCATTGAGCGAAAGAGATTTATTATAGAAAAGTACGATAGAGCCTTTAAAAATATCAATAACATCAAGACATTTAAGTGGGACTTCAGCGAGATGGCCCCCTTTATGTACATACTGCGTGTTGCAGGCGGCAGAAGGGACGAGATGATGGATTTCCTTGCATCAAAAGGTGTGGCAAGTGGTGTCCATTACATACCTAATCATATCCAGCCATTTTTTAAAGATTATACAACAGAGCTTCCTGTTACGGAAATGATATGGAAGGAAATTATCACACTTCCTCTCTTCTATGACATGACAGACGAGGATGTGAACCTTGTCATCCGCTCTGTAACAGAATTTTGTAATCAGTGACCAACTCTTTATGCCTCCAAAAGTAAGCATCAATCTGTGCTGCTACAATTCCGAACAGTTTCTGGCTGAAACATTACAAAGCATCGAAGACCAGACATTCAGGGATTGGGAGCTTATTGTGATTAACGACGGGTCTTCAGATTCGACAGAGTCTATGATCATGGAATTTAAGAGCCGTGGATTCCCGGTAGTATACCTGTATCAGGAAAACAAGGGGCTCGGCTATTCGCGTAACCGGGCCCTTCAATTTTCTCAGGGTGAGTATATTGCCTTTATTGACCATGATGATGTGTGGCTTCCGGAAAAGCTTAAAAAACAGGTAGAGATATTTGAACAGAGAAGCGACGTCGACTTTATATATACGAACTATTTTGTGTTGAAAGAAGAACAAAGGAGATTGGCGTTTAAAAGCTCCAAACCTGACGGAGATGTTTTTGAACGTTTCCTGAAGCAATATCCTGTGAGTGTTCTGACTGCCGCGGTTAGAATGAGCGCAATTCGGGGATTAGGGGAGTATTTTGACACTAACCTGAGGCTCTGCGAGGAATACGATCTTTTTATGAGGCTTCTGTTTCGCTCTAAGGCGGCTTATATCAGGGAACCATTAGCTGTCTACAGGATACATCCTGAAAGAGCCAGCATTAAGTTTATAGACGGATGGCCCCGCGAGATGGAGGACATTATCGGGAAATACAAAAAAGTTCTCGAAGGCTTCGAGGAAAATTATGCGGCAACGCTGCGATATGTTTACGCAAAAATAGGCTATTACCGTGCGCGCGCAGAAATGGCAAAACAAAAGCCCGAAAAAGCCAGGGCATACCTGCGACCTTATCTTGGAATAGATTTCCGTTTCCCCCTTCTCTACCTGATTACTTTTCTGCCACCTTCAGTTTGGTATAGAGCTATCTCTATAAGGAGCAAGGGATATTTCGATACTTAATAAATGGGGATCAGTTAAACAATAATAAGAATATCTGGATACGATTGAATTGAAAATATCAAGTAATCACAGAGAAGACAGAAAAATTTGTTTTGTAGCTGCAATAGAACTTACCATACGTGTCTTTATGGTTGAGCACATAAAAAGACTTAGCAGGGAGAACAGGGTAACGGTGGTAGTCAATACGGATAATGTAGATTTTCTTATGGCCTATGGACTTGATGTGAAGGTTGTCCCCGTAAAGATTAAAAGAAGACCCTCACCGTTTTCCGACATAATAGCATTGTTCAAACTTTATATGCTTTTCAGAGAGGAAGGTTTTTATGCAGTCCACTCAATTACGCCAAAGGCAGGCCTTATATCGATGCTCGCGGCATTTTTGGCCAATATCCCGTTGAGAATACACACTTTTACGGGCCAGGTCTGGGCCACCAAAAAAGGGATCAAACGGGGAATATTGAAGAATATGGACAGATTGCTTGCCTTATGTACAACGCATATTCTTACAGACAGTAAGTCCCAACAGGACTTTATCGTAAAGGAAGGCATTGTCTTGCCCGGAAAATCTTTTATCATCGGGAACGGATCTATATGCGGAGTGGACAGTATACGCTTTCGACCTGATCAAGGGGCAAGGATGTTATTGAGGGAACAGTTGCTTATACCTGAAAGTGATATTCTATTTCTTTTCCTCGGTAGACTTACTTTTGACAAGGGACTCCTTGATCTTGCAAGGGCTTTTTCAAAACTGTGCGGGTCTGTGAAAAATACACATCTTCTTATTGTGGGCCCGGATGAAGAGGGGATGAAAGACAGGGTTATTTCAAAATGCAGTAATTGTATTGATAAAATACATTTTTATGATTTTACCGATGCACCGGAGAAATTTATGGCTGCATCAGATGTGTTCTGTCTTCCAAGCTATCGTGAAGGATTCGGTATTGCTGTTATTGAAGCAGGATCCGCAGGCATTCCGTCAATAGGAACCAGAATCTATGGCGTTATTGATTCAATTGAGGAAAATGTGACTGGATACCTGTATGAGCCTGGTGATATTGACGGGCTTTTTGAAGAGATGCGGAAAATAATTGATGAGCCCGAAGTGAGGATGGAGATGGGTAGACTTGCACGTGAAAGGGCAATCAGTTTATTTTCTAAGGAATATGTTGCCGATGCCTTTTTTGCTTTTTATAATTGTATACTCGTAAAGAGCAAAGATAAAAGAGATATCTGTGAAACGGATTCTTGATTTTTTCTTTTCTGTTATTCTTATTATACTTTTATCCCCTGTTATCTTTTCTATTGGTATGATGGTATTTGCAACAATGGGAAGGCCCGTATTATTTGCACAGGTCCGGCCAGGATTAAAAGGAAAACCTTTCAGGATCTATAAATTTCGAACCATGAATAACCTAATCAATCAATCAGGGGATATGCTTCCTGACGAAATGCGTCTCACTAAGGTCGGACGTTTTCTTAGAAGGTTGAGCCTTGATGAACTACCGCAGCTTTTTAACGTGACAAAAGGTGATCTGAGCTTTGTGGGGCCACGCCCTCTCCTGATGGAATATCTGCCCCTGTACACCCCGGATCAGGCACGGCGCCATGATGTAAGACCGGGAATTACCGGGTGGGCACAAATAAACGGACGAAATGTTATTACCTGGGAAGAGCGTTTCAAGCTTGATATATGGTATCTAGACCACAAGAGCTTATGGCTGGACATGGAGATACTCCTCCGTACTGTTTTGAAGGTTGCAAAAGGAGAAGGCATTAGTGCCGAGGGTTGTGTGACTATGCCAAAGTTTACCGGTTCCAGGACAGAAGGATAAAGGATATGAATATAAAGCAAGCTATAACATCCGGCAAAAATATCTGGTTGTTTCCCGTTATTGCCTTTATAGGTACCTTCGCCGTGAGGTTTTATCTGGTTCTATTCTCAAATGTTATAACACCCGACGGGATTCTTTATATCAAAACCGCTAAGTTGATTGAGCTGGGCGAATCAAAAAAACTTATGGAATTTACTTTTATCCACTTGTACCCCTTCCTTGTTTTGCTTGTCCATAAGATTATTCCCGATTGGGAACTGGCAGGAAGAATGACTTCCGTGCTTATGGGATCGCTCACAGTGATCCCGTTTTTTCTTTTGATAAAGGGAATATTCAATATCCGCATAGCGGCAGTATCATCGTTTTTCTATGCCATAAGCCCCAGACTTGCAGATTATTCATCAGATGTGCTGAGAGAGCCCACCTTCTGGTTTTTTTCTATGATGGCACTATGGCTTGCATGGGAAGGGATCTCGCGCGGCAGCCTGTTGCGTATGGTACTTGCAAGCATTTCTACAGGGCTGTCAGCTTTTGCACGTATCGAGGGTATTGCGGTCTTCGTATTGATCTTTCTTTGGATCATCTGGTATTTCTGGAAGTTGAAACCTGATTCCAAAAAGCTCTTCTTATATCTCTTTGTCTTTATCTTTACCCTTCCTGTTTTGCTGTTATTTTTCATATTCTTTTTCAGCGAAAGACTGGGCAAGTGGGACTTCGGTTTTACTATGTTAAAAATATGGCTTCTTCTGACAAGTAAGAGCGGAGAATCACTTGAGTTAACTACAGATATTATCCAGATTATGCCGCCGGAATTTCCCACATTCCTTGAGCTTGCAAAAAGCCATAAATACGTCATCTTTCTTTCCGATGTTATTCTTAAACTCGTAAAGTCAATCAATGTAGTCTTTGCCTTCCTTGCAATCTTTGGCATATTCAGAAGGAAAAATATAGCCTACAATAAAAACGAGATATTAATTGCGATCTGGTTTGTTGTCTTTTTTGTCACCGCTTATTTGTATATTTCAAAGGTTTTTTATTTTAGTACGAGGCACGGACTTCTGATGGGAATTCCAATGCTTGTCTGGTCAGGTATTGGTTTTTTAGAAATAAAACATCGGATTTATTTATGGTTCAAAAAAGCATATCCGTTTAATTTTTTTACGAGAAACATCACAATAGCATTTATTCTGGCAATTCTGATTATTATTTTGCCGAAAACTTTGTCTCCCGGAGGTTATGACAAGCGTGAATTGAAGAGGGCAGGCGTCTATCTTAAAAGTATGGGATATTCAGGGGTTAGATTTGCCGGAGAGCCCTGTCTTTACAGGATTGCCTTCTACGCAGACTCCGAATACAGCCCCTTTCTTTCTGCAAAAACAACTGATGAATTGGTGGGTTTTATGAGAGAAAACAAGGCGGACCTGCTGATTTTTGACGAAAATACAAATAATGTCTTTTATAGAAATGTTCAAAACAAAATTGATTCTTCTGTCTTTGAGAAGATGAATCTGCCTGAATTTGAAAAGTTCCGGGAATATAAAATCACTGTATACCGGTTAAAAAACAGATTATGAAAAAGAGGGCCGTGCTTGTAACGGGGGCAACAGGATTTATCGGGAAGTATGTAATGGCCTGTCTTATTAAAGAGGGATTACGGGTATTTGCCCTTACACGGGCAGACGACGGTGGCTTTGCGTTTAACAGCGATGTTGAGATCGTAAATGGTGATATTACAAACAGGCTTGTAATTCCTGATGAAGTGAGCACAATTTACCATTGTGCGGGAGTTATTGGCAGGGAAGATGATATATGGCCGGTAAATGTTCAGGGAACGCAAAACGTTGTAGAGGTTGCATTTGATCATAATTGCCGGTTGATCTATCTTTCAAGTGCAGGCGTAGTAGGGAGGACGACAAAAAAAACTGTTGATGAAGAAACTCCCTGTAATCCGGACAATCTCTACGAAATGACAAAGTTTAAGGCAGAGGAGATTGTAAGGCAAGGGATAAAAAGAGGGTTAAAGGCACAGATGCTGCGCCCTACGACGGTTTTTGGGGAAGGCCGGGAGCCTGAAAAAGACAGTTTCCTGCAACTCATGCGTTCGATTGCTGCCGGCAGGTACAGGCATATTCGTAAGGGAAGAGGTATATATAATATTATCTATGCCGGTGAAGTTGCCCATGCTATGTTTGTACTCGATAATGATAATATTCCTAATGGCAGAACGTATTTCATCAATACCCCTGTAAGTTTCTCTGAATTTACCTCAATTGTGTCCAAATCATTAGGAAATCAAAAAGAAAGCATTGGGAATTTACCCTATATCGTTGCATTCACAGCAGCAGGAGTTTTTTCTTTTATAGGATTGTTGACCGGAAAAAAACGAGGATTGACATTTTCGAGGTTGAAGGCATTGACGGACACAAGGGTTTTTTCTCAGGAACGCCTGCTTAACGAAACGGACTATAGGCCGTTCTACAGGGTTGATGAGTATCTGGAACAGTTGTGCAACAAATACCGTAAGATCGGTTTTCTTTCTTAATCCTACAAATATTTCTTCAATAAAATAATCAAAGACAAAAATTGTATGTTGTAAAGCAAGGTTTCATATATGACAAAGATACTCTGTGTCGCTAATACCGCTTTTTTTATATATAACTACCTGCTTGTGGTTATGAAGGTATTAAGGACAGAAGGGTTAGAGATAGTCCTTGTTGCCCCCGAAGATGAATACATCCTTTTACTGGAGGCAGAAGGATTCAGGTGTATGCCTATAAAAAAGCTCGACAGAAAAGGCGCTAACGCCTTTAGAGATTTAGAACTGATGCTGGAGCTTTATGAGATCTATAATATGGAAAGGCCGGATCTGGTTCTGCATTATACGATCAAGGTTAACGTATATGGTACATTTGCTGCAAAGCTTGCCAAAACAGACTCTGTCTGCACTGTGAGCGGCCTTGGCTGGTTGTTTACCGAGAAAAGTATCAAGACGATTATAGGGGGTTTTCTATATAAAATCCTTTATAAAATAGCGTTCTCAATAGCATTGAATGTTGTTTTCCAAAACAGGTATGATCAGGCATTTTTTATTGAAAATAGATTGGTCAATAAGGATAAGGTTTTCTTAACCCCTGGTCCGGGGGTTGATACCGGATATTTTTGTCCTGAGCAGTGTAAGGATATTAGCAAAAACCGGGACAAGTGTATATTTCTTTTAATGGCAAGAATGCTATGGGATAAGGGTATCAAGGAATTTGCAGAAGCGGCAAAGATAGTGAAGAAAAGGTTCCCCTTTGCCGAATTTTGGCTTATAGGCCCGATTGATAAAGAAAACAGGGCTGCTATACCGGAAGATGTAATCAAAAGCTGGGAGAGTGAAGGTATCGTCCAATATTTAGGCAAGACAACCGATGTTCGTCCGTTTCTTTGCGAATGCGATGTAGCTGTTCTGCCGTCTTACAGGGAGGGTACGGCAAGTTCACTCATTGAAGCAATGGCTGTAGGAAAACCCGTTATAACCACGGATGCTATCGGATGCAGAGAGGTTGTAGAAGACAATAAAAATGGTTTCTTAGTTCCTGTAAAAGACGAAAGAGCATTGTCTGATGCAATCATGAAATATATTCTCCTTCCGCAGGAAGAGAAAAACAAAATGGGAAAATACAGCAGAGAAAAGGCACTCAATGAGTTTGATAAAAAGATCGTTATCGATATTTATAGAACGATAATTTGCAATGCAGCAGGACCAGGAAATTGAAACGGGTTTTTGATGTGTTCCTTTCATCTGTAGGGCTATTGGTTTCGACCCCTTTGTGGATATTAATCATAATTGTAATCAAAATTGAGGACGGAGGTCCTGTATTTTATTTGCAGGAGCGCGTGGGTAAGCATGGAAGAATCTTTCGGGTGATTAAATTCCGTTCAATGATTATAGATGCGGAAAAAGAATCGGGACCAATCCAAGCCTCAGAGCATGATTCCCGGGTAACAAAGGTTGGCAGGATATTACGCAAAACCGCTATGGATGAACTCCCGCAGCTTGTCAACATATGGAAGGGCGATATGAGTTTTGTGGGCCCGAGGGCGTTGAGGCCTGAAGAGAAAGAGGTAAGAGGAGGCGGGGTATCGTTCAGGATTGAAGAGGTGCCGAGGTATAAAGAAAGGCTTGCCGCCATCCCTGGTCTTACAGGGCTTGCCCAGGTTTATCTGCCGGCGGATGCCCCGCGGCGTCATAAATTCCGCTACGATGTGTTATATGTAAGAAAACGGTCATTTTGTCTTGATTTAAAACTTATATCCCTGTCTTTCTGGATTACATTTAAGGGAAAATGGGAATCAAGTGGAAAGAAGATATAGTCTAAGAAAATTAAAAAAGAAGAGTTAATTATAGAGACGAATAGAAAAATTTACGATGTAATAGTAGTTGGCGCAGGGCCTGCCGGCCTTTATACCGCTGGAATGCTTGCGCAAAAGGGTCTTGAAACGCTTGTACTTGAGGCAAAGGATGAAGTCGGTAAAAATGTTATATGCACCGGTATTATTGGCAAGGAAAGCTTTGAACAATTCGGTTTTTCAAATGAACAGATTGTGCGTAGCATCCAGGATGTAAGAATAGACTCTCCTTCTGGTACGTCCCTTTTTTACAGACATCCTTTACCATTTGCCTTTGTTGTGGAAAGGCAAAGATTTGACAAATATCTTTTGAAATTAGCGTTGGACAAGGGTGCGGAGGTCGTCCTGCAATGCAATGCAACGGATGCAATAATAGATGAAACTGGCGTGCAGATCGAGTGTACAAGCAATGGGAGTGGCCATGTAAGATATAAGGGGAAAACGCTGGTTCTCGCTACAGGGATTGAATATGAATTGAATAAAAAACTCGGTCTTGGATATCCGGTTAGTTTTATAAAAGCAGCCCAAAAACATTTGAAATTTAGTAAAAATGATGATGTTACCCTTATAATCGGTAATAAGCTTGCAAAAGGTGGTTTTGGCTGGATTGTGCCTGTTGGTGATAATATGGCAAGGGTAGGGCTCATAAGCAAGACCAATCCAAAAATAGGTTTTAAAAATATAATTGAGAGATATTTCCCTGAAGAGGACGATATGTCTTTACAGATAAAACCTATCGCTCAAGGTATTGTTTCAAAGACATTTGGAAACAGGGTGCTTGCGGTTGGTGAGGCAGCCGGTCAGGTGAAGGCAACGACCGGCGGCGGTATTTATTTCGGGCTTTTGTGCGCTGAAATCGCAGCAAATGTCATCAATGATGCTTTCAAAAAGGGCGATTTAAGTGAGAATAAATTTTATGTATATGAAAAACGATGGAAGTCTGAAATCGGTAAAGAAATCCGACTCGGAGCTGTTGCGAGAAACCTATGCGGCAGGTTGAAAGACCCCCAGATAGAAAAGATATTTAATACTGTTCAGTCAAATGGTTATTTTGATTATATTGCAAGTCATGCCAATTTTGACAGGCATGGCAGTTTTGTACTAAGTTTCTTAAAGATGCTATATTAATTCCATAACTTTGAGGTGAAAATGACTTGTTGGTACATGATGATTGCAGATGTGCTTTTAACACTGACTTCAATTGTGTTCAGTCTTATGCTTCGTTTGGAGATTTCTAACCCCGGTTATTTGTTCAGCCGATATTTTCAGTCAATTTGGCCGTTTACCATCATGGCTGTCATTGTGAGACCTGCTTTGTTCTATGCAGCAGGCATGTACCGGCGCATCTGGAGATATGCAACGCCCCGCGATTTTATAATCTTAGTCGGTGCTGTTCTTGCCGGATCCATTATACTTTTTTCTGTAACGGTCTTTGTTTTTACTCCGAATCTGATTGATGTTTTTCCAAGATCAATATTTGTCCTGGAAGCAATCCTCAGTATTTTGCTTCTCGGTGGCATCAGGGTACTCATAAAGGTATCGGAAAGCTACTCAGGCGATATTGATTGGAAAAAGTCCGACATTGTTAATAATAAGCGGGTTTTAATAGTTGGTGCAGGAAATACTGGAATCAACATAGCGAGGGAGCTGAAAAATAACCTGCAACTGGGTATGAAAATTTGTGCATTTCTCGATGACGATCCAAAAAAGATAGGCATGAAAACGCAGGGTATCCCTGTATTCGGGCCTCTTATAAAACTATCCGATGTTGTTAAAAAGCATGATATTGATGAGGTTATTATTGCTATATCCGAAGCACCGGAACAGACTATAAAAAATGTCCAGTATATGTGTCAGAATATCCCCGTAGCCTTTATGACCATGCCTTCTTTGAGCAGTTTCATTGAAGGAACTGAAGAGTGGGGAGATATACCATCTTCTTCATTAAAACTTCCTATGGCAATGCCGGATATTACCGCTGAAGAAATAAAGGCTGTTGTGCGTGTAATGCAATCGAGGAATCTCAGCATCGGTTCTCAAACGCTCGAGTTTGAACGGCTGATCGCATTGCAGGCAAACGCTAAATACGCAGTGGCAGCGACTAACGGCACCTCTGCCCTTCATCTGTGCATGATAGCTGCCAATATAAAACAAGATGATGAAGTAATTACAACGCCATTCAGTTTTATCTCATCTGCAAACTGTATACTATATGAAAGGGCAAAACCGGTATTCGTCGATATTGATCCGGTTAGTTATAATATAAATTCCCATAAGATTGAAGCTGCAATTACGAAAAGGACCAAGGCTATTCTCGTTGTTCATATTTTTGGTCAGCCTGCAGATATGGACACTATCCTTGAAATTGCCGATAGATACAATCTCGTTGTCATCGAAGATGCATGTGAAGCAGTCGGGGCGGAATATAAAGGTAAGCGGACAGGCGCCATAGCAAAAGCAGGTGTCTTTGCTTTTTATCCGAATAAGCAGATGACAACCGGCGAAGGGGCGTGTCTCGTAACCAATGATGAGGAGTGGGCAGCGCTATTCAGGAGTCTTAGAAACCAGGGCAGGGATAAATTTGACGGGTGGCTCAATCATTCAAGGCTTGGTTATAATTACCGTATGTCGGAGATAAATGCAACCTTAGGGGTTGTTCAGTTAAAACGGCTCGATGAATTTCTCAAGAAAAGAAATATTGTGGCAAGTGAGTATAGCAAAGCACTTTCATCTTTTGAAGATTTGAGCCCGCTCAAGATAGTTCCAACAACAACCCGGATGAGTTGGTTTGTATATGTCGTGCGTTTATCACCTGGTATTGACAGAGATCATGTTATTAGAGAAATGGAAAAAAACGGTATCCCGACAAGGCCTTATTTTACACCTATCCATCTTCAGCCCTTTTATATGGACCTATTTGGTTTTAAGGAAGGAGATTTCCCTGAAGCTGAGGCAGCAGGTAAGTCAGTCATTGCCCTCCCTTTTTACACGAATATGAAAGTAGAAGAAATTAATGTTGTTTGCCGTGCATTGAAAGATGTTTTAGCCGGGATGAAATAAGATGAGTGAAAGAGAATATTATTCCCTGACGATATATCTTAGGGTTGCGAGATTATAAATATGAGAATATTAAGTGCACAATATATCAAAAGCATTGTTAAATTTGAGGAAACAAAGCAGTTGGAATACCCGGAGATCTGTTTTATAGGCAGGTCCAATGTGGGCAAATCCTCAATGATAAATAAACTTGTCATGCAAAAGATTGCCAGGACAAGCTCTACTCCGGGAGCGACAAAGATGGTAAACATCTACAAGATACACTGTGAAGTTGATAAAGAAAGGAAATTGCTTATTTTCTCTGATTTCCCAGGGTTTGGTTATTCAAAGGTATCAAAAAAAACATACCAGGGATGGCAGGGCATGATAGAAGGATATATAAGGGAAAACCAATACATCAAGAGATTGATATGGGTTTACGATGTAAGAAGAGAAATGGATGAAATAGACAGCAATGTAATAAAATGGATTGGCCGGACGGGGTTGGATTTTACGCTGGCAATTACCAAGATTGATAAAGTAAGTAAAAACGATGTATCAGTAAAAAAGAAGTTATTTGAACAGAATTTTGGTAATGACAGGGTTTTTGTATTCTCATCTAAGGATGGATACGGAAGGGATGAACTGCTCAACCATATTTCCAATATTCTGGGAAATATATAAAGCTCTTTTTGGTTTTAACTTTTAGAACAAACCACTTATTGTCCGCTATAAAGAGGATTTTCTTTTTAATACCCTGTCTGTTGAGACAGGGTATTTTATTATTATAACGATTATTTACAATATGTTATCTTAAATCGTTAAGGTTATATATTGATTTAAACGTATAACCTTTTGATTCTATAACTTCTTTACCGCCTTCCAACCTATCAAGGAGTGCTATAATACCTTTTACGTTATAGCCTTCACCTTCGGTTATTTCTACCGCCTTCAAAGAAGACCCGCCAGTAGTTACTACATCCTCAAGAATAATTACGTCCATTCCCTTTTTCAGGTTTTTTGCGCCTTCGATCCACAGGTTTTTCCCATGACCTTTTGGTTCTTTTCGTATGAAAAATCCGGTGAGATTGTCTTTCACGCCGTAAGAGGCCAATACTACAGCACATACAAGCGGATCTGCCCCGACGCTTACCCCGCCAACCGCACCTATTCCGGGTATTTCGCGTACCATGCCATACATAATCCTGCCAATAAGATACATGCCTTCAGGGTTCAGGGCGGTTTCTCTTGCATCAATATAATAGGTGCTTTTTTTACCGCTTTTTAGAATGAATTCTCCTTCTTCATAAGATAATTTCTTTAGAATTTCCAGCAATCTCTGTTTTTCATCCATAATCGCTTGTCTCCCTTATTATATTCAAGTCTTTAAACAGGCAAAATGCCTGCCATGAAACCTTCAAACGGTTTTTTACTATTATTTCTGAAACAGTTCCATTTGTTCCAATCCCATCCCCCATGGAAAACTTGATGGATAGGAGCCTGAAAAGCAGGCATCACAAAAAGCATAATCAAATTCGTCTTCTTTATCTCCAATGGCTTTCTTGATACCGTCAATGGTCAGATACCTGAGGCTATCCGATCCCATAAGTGTGTTGATCTCATCTGTAGAATGAGAAGATGCAACAAGCTGGCTTCTTGAAGGCGTGTCTATACCATAAAAACAGGGAAAAGCAGTCGGAGGGGAGCTAACCCTGAAATGAACCTCTTTGGCCCCCTGCTGCTGCAACATCTTTACAATCTTTCCTCCTGTTGTTGAGCGTACTATTGAATCGTCAACAACGATGATTCTTTTATCTTTCACCACGTCATGAACAGCGTTCAATTTCAGTTTTACGCCAAAATGTCTTATAGAATCACGCGGCTCTATAAATGTCCTGCCCACGTAATGGTTCCTGATAAGCCCGAGTTCAAAAGGCAAACCTGTCTCCTGTGCGTATCCGACAGCAGCGCCAATACCTGAATCAGGAATTGGGATTACCATGTCTGCATCTACATGCGTTTCTTTCGCCAGCTCTCTTCCAAGGGCCTTCCTGACTGTATATACGGTTCTCCCGAACATATAACTATCCGGCCTGGCAAAATAAATATATTCAAACACACAATGTTTTGGTTTTACCTTTTTGAAGGGCATATATGACTTCATCCCGTCCTTTGTAATATGAAGCACCTCGCCTGGCTCAACCTCCCTGATATATGTTGCCTGCATGAGGTCAAAGGCGCACGTTTCACTTGAAATCACACATGAATCCCCGATTTTTCCGATCACGAGCGGCCTGAATCCATAGGGGTCTCTTGCGGCTATAAGCTCTTTGTCCGTTAAGATCAGAAGCGAATATGAGCCTTCTACTCTGTGAAGAGCACTGATTAACCTCTCGACAGTAGAATTTTCATGGGAAAGCGCCATAAGATGGACAATGACCTCTGTATCCATTGTGGATTGAAATATAGAGCCGTAATTTTGCAGCTCATCCCGTATGACCTTTGCATTTGTAAGATTTCCGTTGTGGGCAATGGCAAGACGACCTTTTGCATACTCAACGGAAAAGGGCTGAGCGTTTTGAACGTATGAGGCGCCTGTCGTTGAATACCTTACATGCCCAATTGCCATGTCCCCTTTCAATTCTTTTAATACATCTTCATTGAAGATATCGGAAACGAGTCCCATTTCCTTACGGGAATACGAGGCCGAATGGTCGGAACTTACGATGCCGGCACTCTCCTGTCCCCGGTGCTGTAATGCATGCAGGCCAAGATAAGTTATATTTGCTGCTTCACTGTGATTGAATACTCCAAATATGCCGCACATAGCTATTTACCTTCTTCAAGCCTTTCCAGCTCATTTTCAAAAAATTTGATGATTTCATCATCCATCAGACAGATGTCTATTTCTTTCAATGATGTTTCTTTACGCTTCACAAATTTTATTATCTCATTTACTATAATCCGGGCACAGCGTTCTTTCGGAAAACCGAATATGCCGGCGCTTATAGCCGGTATTGAAATGGTTTTGAATCCCTTTTCAGTGGCAAGTGTGAGCGTACCTTCAACGGCATTCTTTAGTTTATTCTCCTCATCCCCTTCACCCCATCTTGGACCTACGGTATGGATTACATATTTTGCCTTAAGACTGCCTCCTGTAGTAAGTGCGCAACCGCCTACCGGAACATAACCTATCTTATTGCTTTCTTCCTGGATGATCTGTCCGCCTTTTCTTACGATGGCCCCTGCCACACCGCCACCGTGCTGAAGATGTGAGTTCGCTGCATTAACGATGGCGTCCACATCGCATTGAGTTAAATCGCCTCTGATAATCCTGACCCTGGTGTCTTTAAAAACAGATTCTTTTAATATTTGCATAATCGCCCGGGAATATTTTAATGAATTTATAACTTCCTTCAAATGAAGACGCAAATATTGTAATATAAAAACTCACAAATGGAAAAGAAAAAAGACCAACTTTCAACCCCTATCATTCACCTGAAAGGTGTAGGCCCGAAAACCGCAGTCCTGCTGGAAGGGAAGGGCATTAAAACCATTGAAGATTTGTTCTGGTTTTTGCCGGTGAGATATATGGACAGGAGTGTTATAAAGACCATCGGCGAACTGACGGAAGGCGAAAGAGCTTCAATCGTTGCAAGAGTAGTGGCGTCAAGATCGTTATATTTCCGTCATTCCCGCAAGAAGGCGTACGAGGCGGTTGTAGATGATGAAACCGACAGTATTTCTATCAAGTGGTTCCAATGGGTAGGAGAATATCTGAAACAAATCTGTAAAAAAGGAAATTTACTCATGTTATCCGGCGAGATAACGAAGTTCGGTGACAGGTTCCAGATGGTACACCCGGAAATCCACATCCTGGGAGATGAAAACGAAGCAGAGGACCGTAAAACAATAGCCCCTATATATTCAGAAATAGATGGATTGAAACAGGGTACTCTGAGAACACTCATGAAAAGGGCTTTTGAAGACTATGGAATATGTATTGAAAGTGTTGTTCCTGAAAGTATTGAAGAACATCACAAACTTGTTCCCCTTTATGAAGCCTTTATGAAAATCCATTTTCCGGATAAAGATGATTTAAAATACGCGGATATTGAAGGTTCAGGGATACAAGGATATCTCCACCGTCTTATATTTGAAGAATATTTCCTTTTTCAGCTTGCGCTTTTAATAAAGAAAGAGGAGGTAAAAAAGGACAGGGGGATAAGGTTTAAACCTGCCGGTGCATGCTATCGGAAATTTAAAGCCAATTTGCCCTTTAAATTGACGTATGCGCAGGAGAGGGTGATAAAGGAAATCGAGAATGATATGGGCCAGGGTGTGCCCATGAACAGGCTCCTGCAAGGGGATGTGGGCAGCGGAAAGACCGTTTGTGCCGTTATAGCTTCATTAATTGCCGTTGATAACAATTATCAGGTGGCGCTTATGGCGCCTACTGAAATCCTTGCCGAACAACATTACCTCACGATGCATAAATATTTTGATGAGATGGGAATATCTCTTGCCTTTTTAAGGGGTAATATGGGCAGTGATAGAAAGCGTATTCTGGAAGGAATAAAAAACGGAAAGACAAGGGTTGTAATAGGAACCCATGCCATTATTCAGGAAGATGTTGTTTTTAAAAGGCTTGGATTGATCATAATAGATGAACAGCACAGATTCGGTGTTATACAGCGTAAGCGATTGAAGGAAAAAATTTCTGTAGAATGCGAAACCGATTCTACCCCTGATGCCCTTGTTATGACGGCGACGCCGATCCCGAGAACGCTTTCCATGGTAATATATGGGGATCTTGACGTCTCCATTATTGATGAGATGCCCAAAGACAGGCAGAAGATAAGGACGAAGGCGCTTCAGGATAAAGATAAGGCTGCCGTTTATAAGATGGTGGAAGATGAGTTGAAGAAGGGCCGTCAGGCATATGTTGTATGCCCTCTGATTGAGGAATCGGACAAGATTGACCTCTTGAATGCAAAGGAGATGGCAGCTTATCTGCAAACATCGGTTTTTCCTTCATACCGTGTAGGACTTCTCCATGGCAGGATGAAACCGGAGGAAAAAGAAGGGATAATGGCGAGGTTTAAAGGCAGGGAAGTTGACGTACTGGTTTGTACTACGGTTATAGAAGTCGGCATAGATGTGCCTAACGCAACGGTAATTATCATAGAAAACGCTGAACGATTCGGCCTTTCCCAGCTCCATCAGTTGAGGGGCAGGGTAGGCAGGGGGCAATATCCGTCAAAATGCGTTTTAATCTCATCTGCAAAAAGGACGGCACCGGCTGTGAAAAGACTAAGGGCCATGGAAGAGACAACAGATGGATTTATAATCGCCGAAGAAGATATGAAACTCCGGGGGCCCGGTGACATGCTTGGCGTGAGGCAGGCCGGTCTGCCGGATTTCAGGGTAGGGGATATTGTGCGCGACGTGAATATCATGATACAAGCAAGGAAAATTGCAGGCGAAACAATGCTTGAAATGACTGACGACGATCTGGACAGAGTTCAGGAAAAGGCTAAGGAGCGCTGGAAGGGTATTTCATGTCTTAGCGATGTAGCATAAGCCCGGTCTCCCGAATAGTTACATATTGATAAACAAAGATATAAACAAATAAGACGATCATGAGCCAAATGGAAAATATCTTTTGGACCAATATATTTTGTTGTTATGTTCACCATGGTAAACTAGTTTTCGAATTTACCAAAATATTATCTTGAATACAAATTGATGTCAAAATGGTTTTGACAAATAGCTGCAAAGAAGTTATCATAATATTAGTTTCAGGTTAACTGTGAAAAAAGGCTGCACATCTTGGAAATGTCCGAAGAGATCATTCAAAATACGGAACAGAAATAGCTGAGTCTTATAAAGTTTTGTAGATGTGTATTAGAATACTGAATCAAATAATGCTTGAACGCATTATAACCATATTAAGGAGGCATTATGAGTAAAAGAATGGTTACAGTAGACGGTTGTACTGCCTGTGCACACGTTGTTCATGCCACGAACGAAATCATCACCATATATCCGATAACACCTTCATCTCCTATTGCTGAACTGTGCGATGCTAAATCGGCGGCAGGAGAGATCAACGTATGGGGTTCGGTACCAATGGTAAGTCAGATGCAATCTGAAGCAGGAGTTGCCGGCGCGGTTCATGGCTCTCTTACTACCGGAGCACTCACAACAACCATTTCTGCCTCTCAGGGATTGCTGCTTCTGATTCCGAACATGTACAAGATCGCCGGAGAGCTTATACCAACTGTTTTTCATGTGACAGCACGTTCACTTTCTACGCAGGCTCTTTGCATATTCGGAGACCATTCAGATGTTATGGCTGCAAGAGCTACCGGTTTTGCAATGCTCTGTTCCAAAAATGTTCAGGAAGCTATGGATTTTGCACTTATTGCCCAGGCAGCTACTCTTGAAGCCAGAGTACCGTTTATCCACTTCTTCGATGGTTTTAGAACATCCCATGAGATACAAAAGATTGAGGAACTTTCCATGGATGACATGCGGGCGATGATTGACGATGACCTTGTTATGGCCCACAGAATGAGAGGTCTTACTCCGGACAGGCCTTCCTTGCGTGGCACTGCACAGAATCCCGACGTCTACTTCCAGGGCAGGGAAACTGTAAATAAGTTTTATCAGGCAACGCCGGCAATTGTGCAAAAAGCAATGGATAAATTTGCATATCTGACAGGACGTAAATACAAATTATTTGATTATTTCGGAGCACCGAATGCCGAGCGTGTCATCGTAGTAATGGGTTCTGCAGGAGAAACAGTCTTAAGTACGATCAACATGCTTAATGCCCGGGGAGACAAACTCGGGCTTATTCAGGTAGCCCTCTACCTGCCATTTGATGTAGATGCTTTTTCAGCATCAATCCCATCAACAGTTAAAGCTATAGCAGTTCTTGACCGTACAAAAGAGCCGGGTTCGATAGGAGAACCATTATATTTAGACGTAAGGACAGCTATCGGCGAGGCAACAGAGAAAGGGATTAATCGCTGGGGTCATTATCCGAAAGTAGTAGGAGGCCGTTACGGCCTTGGTTCAAAAGATTTTACCCCGGCCATGGTGAAGGCTGTATTTGAAAACCTTTCAGAAGCTATACCTAAGAATCATTTTACTGTAGGCATTAATGACGATGTTGCCGGCAGCAGCCTTTCGGTAGATGAAAATTTTCATGTCAAAGCAAATGCATACAGGGCACTTTTTTACGGGCTGGGAGCCGACGGAACTGTAGGTGCAAACAAAAACACTATTAAAATCATAGGAAAAGAAACAAATAACTATGCCCAGGGTTATTTTGCTTACGATTCGAAGAAATCCGGATCCATGACGATATCACATCTGCGGTTCGGTAAGGAAATGATACAGAATCCATACCTTCTAACGGATGCAAACTTTGTTGCCTGTCATAACCCGTCTTTTCTTGAAAAGTATGACATGCTTGCCTATGCGAATGATGGGGCGACATTTTTACTAACCACATCCCGCGGTAAAGACGAAGTATGGGATACACTTCCGGCCATCGTGCAGAAACAGCTTATTGACAAGAAGATGAATTTCTATATTATTGATGCCTTTTCGATTGCCAAAAAGCTCGGTCTTGGAGCAAGGATAAATATGATTATGCAGACCGCTTTTTTTGTTATTTCAGGCATTATCCCCAGAGAGGATGCAGTAAGGGCAATCAAGAAAGAAATTGATAAAACTTACGGGAAAAAAGGCGAAAAAATACTTAATATGAACTACGGTGCTGTGGATGAGGCCCTTAATGGCATTATTGAAGTAAAAGTGCCGGAAAAAGTAACGTCCACTATAGAATTAAGGCCCCCCGTTCCAGGAAATGCTCCACAATTTGTAAAAGATGTGACTGCCATGATGATTGAAGGGAAGGGAGACTATATTCCCGTATCTGCCATACCTGCTGACGGGACATGGCCGACAGCCACAACTCAATACGAAAAACGTAACATTGCCGTATATATTCCGGTTTGGGAACCCGATGCCTGCCTCCAGTGCGGTACATGTTCGTTCGTATGTCCTCATGCAAGTATCAGGATAAAGGCATATGATCCTGCGCTTCTTAAAAATGCTCCTTCAACTTTCAAGTCTATTGATGCAAAAGGCAAAGAAATGCAGGGGCTCAAGTTTACGGTGCAGGTAGCCCCGGAAGACTGTACAGGCTGTGGCTCATGTGTATTTTCATGCCCAGGCTCAAAGAAAGACGCTGACGGCAAGAAGACGGATCTTAAGGCCATCAATATGGGACTTCAGGAGCCGCTGAGAACAAAGGAAGCAGAAAACTATGCATTCTTTTTAAACCTGCCTGAAACCGACCCGTCATTTTACAATATTATGACTGTGAAGGGAAGCCAGCTTGTCAGACCACTTTTTGAGTACAGCGGTGCATGTTCAGGTTGTGGAGAAACGCCATATTTAAAATTGCTTACCCAGTTATTCGGAGACCGTTTATTTATAGGAAATGCTACCGGTTGTTCTTCCATTTATGGAGGGAATCTGCCTACAACGCCCTATGCAAAGAGAGCCGACGGCAGAGGTCCTGCCTGGTCCAACTCACTCTTTGAAGACGCGGCAGAATTTGCCTTTGGCATGGCACTTACAATAGAGAAGTTTAAATCCCAGGCCGAGGAAGTGATAGTTCGTCTGTCTGCGAACCCAGATTACACAGGGGCAAAAGAGCTTTTTGATGATATAAAGAATGCAGATCAGTCGGAACAAACAGGAATTGAAGCACAGAGGGCGCGTATCGAAGAACTAAAAGGGCTTCTTGCAAAAGACAATTCAACGGATGCCAAGAGCTTGACTTTTCTCGCCGATTATCTTGTTAAGAAAACAGTATGGGGTATCGGGGGAGACGGATGGGGTTACGACATTGGTTATGGTGGAGTTGATCAGGTTATGGCTTCCGGTAAAAATGTAAATCTCATGATTATGGACACAGAAATATATTCTAACACGGGCGGCCAGATGTCAAAATCTACTCCGCTTGGAGCTACGGCACAGTTTGCCGCAGCAGGAAAACGGACGCCTAAAAAGAATATCGGTGCCATGATGATACCTTATGGCAATGTATATGTAGCACAGGTGGCCTTTGGCGCAAATCCTGCCCAGACGATACGGGCAATGAAAGAAGCAGAAGCATTTAATGGACCATCGTTAATTATCGCCTATTCTACATGTATCGGTCAGGGCATCGACGATATGTCGAAGGGCGTTGAGGAACAGAGAAAGGCCGTAGCATCAGGTCACTGGCCTCTATTCAGACATAATCCAGCGCTGGAAGAGGAAGGAAAAAATCCCTTTGTTCTTGACAGCAAAGAACCGACTATGCCATATGCCGAATATGCATATGGAGAAAACCGTTTCAAAGCCCTAACGAGAAGTCATCCGGAAGCGGCAGCAGAGTTGATGGTGAAGGCTCAGGTGTCTGTGGACAGAAGGTGGAGATATTTAAAACATCTTGCTGAATGGATGCCATCCGGAAAATAAACTGAAGAAAAGAACGTATATCCGGCGCATTTTGCAGTACAAAATGCGCCGGAGTTCTTTAAACGATAGGTTCAGTTTTTGAGAGCAGTCGCTTGGTTAAAACTCATTTATCGTAGCTCATGCCCCCCAGCAATTTCCAGGAAACACCCTCTTTCACCCACGTATGGGTTATCCGCGATGATTGTTTTTTCTCCACACCGGCGTTGTCACTGCAATTGACGTGCAGAATGTATTGAGTCAGTGCGACCTCTCCAAGCAACCGGATACCGGATCGTTCAATCTTGAGAGTGCACGGAGTAGGCTTGGGGATTAATTGCTTCATGAAGCGGGCACTTTCTTCTTTATCAATCGGTTGCGGCACGTTGCCCGGCCACCCGAGAAATTGATTATGCACAATGGCAAGCACCCCATCGTAATTTGCTCTATAGAGGTTTGTGAAGTACGCCTCTTCCAATGCCCAGATCTCCTCTTCCACCATGTCCCTCCTGTTGTCCCGGTCTGCCATCGCTGAAAATGCCTGTGAACAGGAGAAAAGCATAAATGCCAAAATGATTGTCGATAACAGAACCGTGTTTTTCATAAAAAGATCCTCATTTCAAAATATTTTGATACCTACCCCGCATTCGGTCATTCATTTATATATCCATCTACGAGAATGGCTTGAGTCTCGGCACCTTCTTCCCGCAAGGCTGCAATGGCCTCATATTCCGGTGATGCCAGCCATCTCCGGATATGGTCTTCTGTAGGGAACTCAATAATGATTATTCTGTCCGGTTTCCAGGCTCCAAGGGACCTGATTTTCTCCCCGCGAACATGGTAGCGACCGCAGTATTTTTTAACAATAGGGGAGACTTTATCAATATATTGCTGGTATTTCTCACGGTCTTTTACTTTGGAATCGATAATCAAGTATACTGACATATTAATCCTTCTCCTTCAGGTAATGAGGCGCCATGGGGCTTTTGTGTGAGGCGCCGTACCGCTTTACTGACGGGTAATATTCGGCGGCAAACTGGACTTTCCCCGCAGCCTCTTCATCGGCTATCTCCGCAATAAAGGCGAACATGAGATCGATACCGGCAGACACTCCTGCCGATGTCCAAATGTTTCCATCACAGACAAAACGTTCTTCAACTGCCGTGATATCACCAAAAGCTTTCAAACGGTCAAGAGAGTTCCAATGGGTAGTGGCCTTTTTTCCATATAGCAGCCCGGCTTTGTGTAACAGGAAAGTCCCGGTGCACACAGAAAGTATCGCTTTGCATTGCCTTGCCTGTTCGGTGATAAAGCGAATAAGCACCGGGTTGTCCACTTCCTGGCGGGTTCCCTGACCACCCGGCACAAGAAGGAAATCAAGTTGAGGGCACTGCTCGAAGGATACATGAGGATTTACAGAAAGACCCTTCGCACAGATGACCGGCTCAAGCGA